>NZ_JAVETM010000060.1:0-12790 GCF_034006065.1 Desulfobotulus sp.
GCTGCCGCAGAAGGATGCTGGTCGTGCCGTTCCGGGGAGCCTTCACCGGAGACCGAAAAGAGACACACCTCAAAAACGCTCTGCTGGAAGAGCTTCCTGCAATCCGGGCCTGGGTGGAAGCGGCTTAGGCCAGAAATTTGCAATCCTCACGATTCATACCCATGAAGGAGGTCCCATGCTCGTCTCCCTCACCGAACACGCCGAACGCCGTATGCGGGAACGCAACCTCGGCCTGCCCCATCTGCTGGCCGTCCTCGCCGCAGGGGTGGCCATGCCCAATCGGCAAGGCCGGATACTGCACAGGCTGGATGATTTCTGCGTGATCTCCTGTCCCGGCAGCCGCGCCCTGCACATCATCACCTTTTACCGGATGCGAAACCGGAAGGCAGAAAAGCCCCGGCGAGCCATGGCCATGGCCCGCACCAAAACGGAGGCCAGAAAAAGCGGACTCCGGGATCCCAATCTGAAGCGCCGTCTCAAAACCGGACGCATTGACAGCCTCTGGCGGGCGGCATAAGGAGGTGCATCATGCAAAGCATCAGGGACGTGTCCAGCAGCCTTAAAATCCCGGCGGCCACCCTCCACTCCTGGATCCGTATGGGAAAAATCCGTTCCGAGAAAAACAGCAGGGGACAGTGTCTTGTGTCCATGGAAGAAATCCTCTCCCTTCCCCGGTTCCGGCAGCAGCGCCACCAGCCTGCAATCCCGGCAGAGGACGCGGCGGACATCAGCGAGGCCATGCAGCTGACGGGATGGCACCCGACCACCCTGAATAAAAAGGCATCAATGAAACAGCTCCGGAGCTACAAGGGTGCCGGAGGAAGACGGATCTTTTCACGCGCGGAACTGCTGAAGATCAAAGAAACAAACGACAGGGGCAGACTCCGGACGGCGGTCCGCAGCCAGGGCCGGAGAAAATGCGCCTGCTGCGGCAGGCAACCCGTAGATCCAGGCCTCAGGATGCTGTGCAGAGGGTGTTACCTCAGGGCAGATGAAAGGAGTGAGGTGTGAAATGGGATGGAACAATGGGAACTCTGGGATGGATGCGCCTCGCCGTATCCAGCGGCAGAGATCAAAAGGATGGAGAATGCCGCCAAATACAGTGAGTGTCTGCCGTCCCGGAAAATTCGGTAATCCCTTTAAGGTGACAGAAGACCGCAGCCATGCCCAGGCCGTGTCTGCTTTCCGGATTTGGCTGGCCGTTGAGGGCTGTACGGCTGACATGCCTGAACGGAAGCAGCGTATCCTGGAAAGCCTGCACGAACTGCGCGGGAAGAACCTGGCGTGCTACTGCAAGGAAGGCTCGCCATGTCATGCAGATGTGTTGCTTGAGCTGGCGAATGGTCAGGCCAGTAGTCATTATAAAGAGGAAGCAGGGAAAAGGGGTATCTCTTTGATGGAAAGGATGGACCTGTGATGGAAGAGAAAAAATTCTACCGAGTGAGGGATGTGATGGCCGAATTTTGTGTAGCCAGAAGCACTATCTGGCGATGGTGCAAGAATGGGATTTTCCCGCAGCCGAGAAGATTTGGTCAGGACGGCAAGCTTATCGGGTGGTGTGCTGAGGACATTGAAGGTTTTAAGGCATCCATCAAAAATGTTTCCGCTTAAAAGCAATGGGAAAGGTTTTTACCTTTCCCATTTGTTTTTCCCATAAAAAAAGAAGCCGAAATTTTCCGGCTTCTTTATCGTTTTTCTTTTTTGTCTGAATTTTTCTACAATGCAGCTTGTCTATGGATGGCCCTATGGACGATCTTTGTGTTCTGTATCTAAAACATTGAAACTAAAGATAAAAAAATCTAAAAATGGCGGAGAGAGAGGGATTCGAACCCTCGATACGCTTTTGGCGTATACACGCTTAGCAGGCGTGCGCCTTCGACCTACTCGGCCATCTCTCCGTGCGTACTTTCCTCGTGGCGGAGGAGGTAGGATTCGAACCCACGGGGCTGTGACACCCAACGGTTTTCAAGACCGCCGCCTTCAACCACTCGGCCACTCCTCCCAGCAACAACAGTTTGCATGCTTAGCACCAAGGCCTACCTCCCGTCAATATTTTTTTAAGGAAAAGCGTGGGGCCTGCGTCGATAAAATCTTGTGCTGACAGGAGATGCAAGGCGTATTATTGACAGTCCGGAGTGAACGTCTATAATATAGAGGTTTATTTTTGCCTTCCCACACCGGACCCGAATATGTCGGGCCTGAAGGAGATCCTAATGAAGCAGAAGTACCTTTTATCGAGGGATGCAGAGAACGCTCTGATCATCAAGGAGTACGCCGAGCTGGAAGTCGGCATCTTTTCTTTGCTCTGCGAGGAGAAGTTTACGGCGGAAACCTTAGAGGTTGCCATGGCGGCTGGTAAGGAAGCCCTTATCAGCGCTTTGCGGACCCATAACATGTACCCGCCGGTGGGTTTTGCCGAACCCCTTGCCGATGCGGTAAGGGCCCTTTTCAAGGAAGGGGAGGAGCGCAAGGAACTGTTTTTTGATGATATGGACTTTATATCCAGAGAGCAGGATGTGGTTGCTTCCTTTGACGGAGAGGAAGAAGCCTCTGACCTCATTGATGATCTTCTTGAGGATGATATTGAAGAAGACGTGTACAATGAGGACGACTTTGAAGAGTTGGATGATAAAGACAAAGGCAGCATCAAGCTTGCCGAAGATGACGGCGGTGTTGATATCGATATTTAAACCGCAGTCGCTGTGTCTATGGGGTGGCGCCGGGATCCTTCTTGGGTTTTTGATCCTGCAGCCCCTCTTTTTTTGGAAAGAACCATGATTTTGAACTTCCGGGAAGGTCATGATCTATGAAAGAGCAGTTGAAAAATCTCGTGAAGCAGGCGGCGGATCGGGCTTTCGGGGCAGGGGCGCTGGCCTCTCCGGATTTTCCGGATTTTGATATTGAAGTTCCACGGGTGGAGGCTCACGGAGATTTTTCCGCAAACATTGCCTTGGTGGGCGCAAAGAGCCAGAAGATGGCACCCCGCAAGATTGCGGAGGCGCTGGTAGCCCATCTGGAGGATCCCGCAGGATTTATTGAAAAAACAGAGATTGCAGGTCCGGGGTTCATTAACTTCCATCTCAAACCCGCAGCCTGGTTGCCGGTGGTCCGGGAGGTGCTGGACAGGGCTGATGGGTTTGGACGGGTGAACACGGGCAGAGGACGCAGGGTTCAGGTGGAGTTTGTCAGCGCCAATCCCACAGGCCCCCTTCATGTGGGCCATGGACGGGGTGCTGTGGTGGGAGACGCCATGGCGAGCATCCTTTCCGCCTGCGGTTATGCCGTTGAAAAGGAATATTACACCAATGATTCCGGTCGACAGATCCGCACCCTTGGCGCTTCGGTCTGGCTGCGTCTGAAAGAGGCCCGTGGCGAGGCCTTGGTTTTTCCCGAAGACTGCTACCAAGGAGACTATATCCGGGATCTGGCCCTGGAGGCCATGGCGCGTTTCCCGGAGCTTGCCGGAGCCACTGATGAAAGGGGCATAGAAATCTGTGCACGGTTTGCGGCCCAGAGCATCCTCGCGGGTATCAAGGAGGATCTCGAAGCCTTTGGCGTGGTGCATGATCATTGGTTCAGCGAGCAGAGCCTTTATGATTCCGGGGCCGTTGATACGGTTCTGAAGGAACTGGAAGCCTCAGGCGTAGTTTACGAAAAGGATGGGGCCAAATGGTTTAAGACCACAGATTGGCAGGATGAAAAGGACAGGGTGGTGGTGCGTAACAACGGCATCACCACTTATTTTGCTTCGGACATTGCCTATCATAAAAATAAATATGCGCGGGGTTTTGACCGTGTCATTGATGTCTGGGGGGCCGATCACCACGGATACATCAAGCGCATCAAGGCTGCCGTGGGCGCAACGGGAACGGATCCTGATCGCTTTCAGGTCATTCTTGTGCAGTTGGTTTCCCTTTTACGTAACGGTCAGCCTGTAGCCATGAGTACACGCTCCGGAGAGTTTGAAACCCTAAAGGCGGTGGTGGATGAGGTGGGTCGGGACGCGGCCCGTTTTTTCTTTCTCATGCGCAGCTATGAAACCACCCTGGATTTTGATTTGGAGCTGGCAAAAAAGAAAAGCAACGAAAACCCCGTGTTTTATGTGCAGTATGTGCATGCGCGCATTGCCAGCATTCTGCGTAAGGCAGCGGAAACCGGCATTGTGGCGGAGGCACGTCACCTCGGGCTTCTGGAAGAGCCGGAGGAAATTGCTCTGATGAAGCAGATGGCTCGTTTTCCGGAGACCTTGGCTTTAAGCGGTGAAAATCTGGAGCCCCATCGAATTCCCTTCTACTTGATGGAGCTTGCCGCAGCTTTTCATGCGTATTACAACCGTCACAAGGTGCTGGGGGATGATGCGGTTCTTTCTTCGGCAAGGCTTGTGTTGATTCGGGCTGTTCAGCAGGTAATCCGCAATGGCCTTGTACTTCTGGGTATTTCCGCTCCCGAAGAGATGTAGGGACTGAAGGGGCAAAAGGGATGGGCCGGAATCCTCCAGGTAAGGAAGAAAAAAACAGTGGATCGGACACGGGTGGAGGCCGGGAGTGGGGGCTCTTTATCATCAGTGTTTCGGTTTTTATGTTTTTATTGGGTGTGCTGGTGGGGCGGGGTACTTCACCTGTCACCTTTGATATTCCTGATATGGAAGCCCGTATTCACGCGCTTTTTGCCGGAAAACAGGAACGGGTGGGCCAGGAAGCGCCGGAGCTGGCTTTTTTTGAGGCCCTGAAGCAGGCGGATGTGGAGCCTTCGGAGACGGTGCCTGTGAAAACCCAGCGTTTTCCAGGGGAAAAGACCCCCCTGTCCCAGGCTTCTGCGCCTCGGGGAGAAGAAAATCGGAGACGGTTCGGTATTTCGGAAGAAACGGACACCCGTCCCAGCCCAGTCCAACCCTCCTCCGCGCCTTTATCGTCACCCCAGACTGCGGGACGGGAGAAAAAACCTGCTCCTCCTTCTGAGGATATGCGCGGGGCGATGCCTGTCAAACCTCCTGCTCCTCTTGTTCCTGCGCCTTCGAGGACCCTTGCGGATGGGGGGTACACCATCCAGGTGGCTGCGGTGAAAAAACCCGAGGATGCGGCGCTCCTTGTCCGGCGTTTCCGGGATCAGGGGTATGCGGCTTATGCGGTTACGGGCACGGATGGCGAGGGCGGTGTCTGGTACAGGGTGCGGGTGGGACGTTTCGGCAGCCGGGACGCAGCGGGTCCTGTTCTGGAAAAACTGGCGGCGGAGCAGGTGCGAGGCTTTGTGCTGCGGGCGGAATGATTCCGAGGATTTACAAGAGCATTCAATTCCTGGAGAAGAACCAAGATGAGAATTTCAAAGGAAGAAATCCTGCATGTGGCGGGCCTTGCCCGTCTGCATATGCAGCAAGAGGATATGGCGCGCATGGCGGACCAGCTTGGAACCATCCTTGCTTATGTGGATACATTGCAGGCTGTGGATACCCAGGGGATTGCGCCTATGTCCCATGCGGTGCATCTTGTGAATGCCCTGAGGGAGGACGTGATCGGGGAGCATGTGGGCGTGGAGATGGCCCTGGCCAATGCACCGGAGCCCGAAGACGGACATTTTATGGTGCCTAAAATTGTGGGCTGAGTCCATTGGGCTTTAAGGAAAAGGAGGCAAGCATGATCAGCACCAAGGGGCTGAGCATCCATGAAGCACGAAGACATCTGGACGCCGGAGATTTCACCTCCGTTGCGCTGACCCGTCAGATTCTGGATGAAATCACACGCAAAGATTCTCTGATCAACAGCTATATCACGGTGGCTGAGGCGGGAGCCCTGGCCCAGGCGGAGGCTGCGGATGAAAAAATTCGCAAGGGAGAGGCCGGACCCCTGACGGGCATTCCCGTGGGACTGAAGGATCTCATTGTCACCCAGGGTATGCCGACCACCTGTGCTTCACGTATGCTGGAAAATTTTGTTTCGCCCTATGATGCCACGGTTGTGGAAAAACTTCTTCAGGCAGGGGCTGTGATTCCCGGTAAGCTCAATATGGACGAGTTTGCCATGGGATCTTCCAGTGAGACCTCCTTTTTCGGGCCTGTGAAAAATCCCTGGGACCTTTCGCGGATTCCCGGCGGTTCTTCGGGCGGCAGCGCCGCTGCTGTAGCCGCAGGACTTTGCCTGGGGGCCCTGGGCTCGGACACGGGCGGCTCCATCCGCCAACCAGCGGCACACTGCGGCGTGGTGGGCATGAAGCCTACCTATGGCCGGGTATCCCGCTACGGTGTGGTGGCTTTTGCCTCTTCCCTGGACCAGATTGGCCCCATGGCCCGCAATGTGGAAGACTGCGCCCTGTTGCTTCAGGCCATCGCCGGGTATGATTCCAGAGATAGCACCTCGGTGAACATTCCGGTACCGGATTACAGCGCGTTGTTGTCCAGGGATCTTTCGGGACTTACCATCGGCCTTCCCGTGGAATACCATGGAGCCGAAGGCATGGATCCGGAAATGGCGGAGGCCATCCGGGAGGGGGTCCAGGTGGTTAAAGCCTGCGGAGCTAAAACTGTGGAGGTGCGCCTGCCCCATATGCCCTATGCCGTGGCTGCCTACTATGTCATTGCCTCCAGTGAGGCGAGCACCAACCTTGCCCGATTTGACGGTATCCGCTACGGCTACAGAACCCAAAACCCTTCGGACCTTCTGGACCTTTATGAGAAATCCCGTTCCGAAGGATTCGGGGAGGAAGTAAAGCGACGCATTCTCATCGGAACCTATGCGCTTTCTTCCGGGTATTATGACGCCTATTACAACCAGGCCCTCAAAGTCCGGGCTCTCATCGCAAGGGATTTCACCGAAGCCTTCTCCTGTTGTGACCTTCTGGCAGCACCGGTCACCCCGGCACCCGCTTTTCCTCTGGGATCTGCGGCAGGAGATCCGCTATCTATGTATCTTGCTGATATTTTTACGATTTCTGTCAACCTTGCGGGTATCCCCGCCATGTCGGTTCCCTGTGGATTCACCCGGGCGGGTCTTCCCATGGGGCTTCAGCTTCTGGGTAAGCCCTTTGATGAAGGAACGCTTTTAAGGGCGGGCTATGCCTATGAAAAGGAAGCCGCCTTGAATATCGGGGTGGCGGATCCAGCAGATGGGATGAAAAGATGAGCGCGGCGTTTTACCTCCGGTTACCCCTGTGACGCAGGAATAAGGGAAGGCCTTGCGCCTTCCTTTTTTGTTTTTGGAGAATCCCATGCCAAGAATTCGTGTACTTCCGGATATTCTGTCCAACAAGATCGCCGCAGGTGAGGTGGTGGAACGTCCGGCTTCCGTGGTGAAAGAGCTTGTGGAAAACAGTCTGGATGCGGAAAGCACCCTCATTGAGGTCGCCATTGAAAGGGGCGGGCTTGGCGGCATCCGGGTGTCGGATAATGGCCGGGGGATGGGGCCCGATGACGCCCTTCTGGCCCTGGAACGTTATGCCACGAGCAAGATTGCCTCGGATGCGGATCTTTTTTCCATCCGCACCTTAGGCTTTCGGGGAGAAGCGCTTCCCAGCATGGCCTCGGTTTCCCGTTTTGAATTGGTGACCCGTGAAAAGGAAGCGGCCTCCGGCGTGCGGATTGTGGTGGAGGGGGGACGGATTCTTGATGTCACGGAAACGGGCGCAGCTCCGGGAACGGTGATTTCCGTTAAAAATCTTTTTTTCAATGTGCCCGCCCGCAGAAAATTTCTGAAAACGGAAAGCACGGAAATGGCCCACATCGCAGACACCCTCCTCTCCCTTTCGCTGGGCTTTCCGGATGTGCAGTTTAAGCTTGTGCACAACGGCAAGATCCTGCGTCATCTCGGGGCGGGCGATCCCTTTTTGAGGGCTGTGGATGTTTTGGGAAAGGAGGTGGAACATCACCTTTTTCCCCTGGATCATCAAGGGCCTGGCATCCGGGTGCAGGGCTGGGTGGCTGCGCCGGAGATTTTCCGCAGCAGCACCCAGCGGATTTATCTGTATGTCAATGGTCGTCATGTGCGGGATCGATCCGTGTATAAGGCCCTCTTTGAAGGTTATAAAGGACGGATGATGACGGGCCGTTATCCTGTGGCCATCCTCTTTCTCCATGTGGATCCCCATCGGGTGGATGTGAACGTTCATCCCACCAAGCATGAGGTCCGTTTTTCGGATGGCAGGGCGGTGTGGGCTGCGGTGCGGGATGGCGTGGCCCAGGCCCTTTGTGTGGAAGATCGAGAAAAGTGGCGGCATCCGGAAATTTCGAGAAAAAAAAATCTGGAAGTCATGCGCGGCATTGTGGCCACCCATGGTAGGGCGCAGGAAAGGCTTTCCGGTGAAGAGCCGGAAACCGGGCTTGCAGAAGGTCTGCAGGAAAAGGCTGCTTTTTTTGTGGAAAACTCCGGAACCTCTGAGTCCACGGAGGATGGGAAACTGGGCGCAGGTCCGGATGCGGGGGCACTTTCAGAGAGCCCCCCCCCGGTCAGCCGGGAACATCCTGCGGACGGGATGAGAGAGGCCGTTTCTGCTTCCCTGCCCCGCAGAGTCCAAGGGGCGGAATCTTTGCCCATGGCGGAAAAATTCGGCTTGGCTTTAAGCGGTCGGAGAACGGAGATCCGGGAGGCTCTGTGGGAAAGGAAGAGTTTTTATGCAGACCTGAGGGTGATCGGCCAGCTGCACAACACCTACATTCTCTGCGAATCCGATGCGGGACTGGTGCTGGTGGATCAGCATGCGGCCCATGAACGGGTGCGCTATGAGGCCCTGCGCAGGCGGCATGAAGAGGGGCAGGGGCTTTCCCAGCAACTGCTGACGCCCCAGGTGGTGGAGCTGGGATTCCGGGAGGCTGCAGCAGCCGAAGAGCTGCTGCCGGTACTGGCGCGGCTGGGGCTGCATGTGGAACCCTTCGGAGGAAACAGTTTTGTCATCAAGGCGGTTCCGGATCTTTTGTCCCGTGGGGATCTGGGGCAGGTCTTCAGGGATATGGCAGAGGAGGCGGGGCGGGGGGGAGCTGGGGCCGGAAGCGCAGGAGGGGTGGCCGAAGCCTTGGATGAGTGTCTGATTCTTATGGCCTGCCATTCTGCCATCCGGGCCAACCAGGCCTTGAAACCCGAGGAGATCCGTGAGCTTTTCCAGGCGCTGGATGCCTGCGCCCAACCCTCCCGCTGTCCCCATGGCAGACCCATCTGGATTCAATGGGAAAAACGATTTCTTGAAAAGAGTTTCGGTCGTTTGGGCTGAAAAGGAAGAAAGGATGTCAGCGTCCGTTTTTTTCCTTCACGATTCCAGGTTTTTCCTTAGGGGGGACAAGGGATTTTTTTAAAAAGAGATGGACGCCCCCTTGGAGCGTCCATTTCAGGCATTTATCAGTCTGCAATGAAGAGGGCGAGGGATTCAATCACGGGCTTGTCTTCAACATCCATGATTTCAAGGATCTCTTTGTGCAGGCGTTTTTTGTGTTCACCGAAGATGCCCCGTTTTTTGTGGAAGGTCTTGGCAAAGGCCACGGATTCCGCCATGAGGCTTTCAAGGCTGTCGCAGGCCTTGGTGATGGCATGATCCGCTTCCAGTTCTGCAGCGCCCACCCGCCTTCCGGTGAGCTTCATTTCATTGAAGCGGTAGTAGGGGAAGGCTTTTTTGCAGAAGGCGATCATGCCCGGCAGGAAGGGAATGCCGAGATCCACTTCCGGAAAGCAGAAATAGCCCCGGTCGGCCCGCATGAAGCGGAAATCGCAGGCGCAGCTTAAGATGGCACCGTTACCGAAGGCATGGCCGCTGATGGCGGCAATGGTGGGCACGGGCACGGTAAGCAGCTTTTTGAAGACCTCGTTCATCAGGTACATGAAATCCCTCATGGCCTGATAATCCTGGTCGTTCAGTTTGCCGCCCAGCCATCCAAGGTCGATACCCTGACTGAAGTTTTTACCGTCCGTTCCCGTGAGCACGATGGCCTTGATGGACGCATCTGCAAGGGCTTCGTCCATGGCGGCGCAGAGAGCTTTTCCAAAATCCATGTTGTGGCGGTTTTCGCCGGCATTCATGCGGATGATGGCGACGGATTCATCCTTTTCCCATTCAACAATGGCCATGATTTCTCCTGGGGTTTGCGGGGGTTCCGCCCCGGCGTCTGTGGGATTGTTATCTGGGGATACAAAGGAGAGTCTTTTTTCCCCAAAACCTTTCATCCTGTGAGAAATAGAGCAAATACCCCTTCTTGACAAGGCCGGAAAATGAAGGGGTTTCAATTTGTATACAAAATAAAGGATGGGCTGCTTTTTTCATGGGAATTCTGCTGCTGAATTGACAGAACGGGCTTTCATTGGGTAGCCTGCGCCATACCCGCTGAATCTTAGGGGCAAGGGCAAGAAAGCGTTTTTCCTTCCCTTTTTTTTAAAAAAAGGAGGTTCCATGATCATCGGACTGGATGTGGGCGGCACTCATACGGATGTGGTGCTGCTGGGCCCCGAAGGGCTTGTGGCCAGGGCCAAGGAAGTGACGGATCACGGAGATCTGGTTTCCACCGTCATCCGGGGTGTGGATGGGGTACTGGCCGGGGTGAAGCCCGAAACCATAAAACGCGTGGTGCTTTCCACCACCCTCACCACCAACAGCGTGATCCGCAATACCCTTACTCCTGTGGGTATGGTGGTGGCCGCAGGCCCCGGCATGGCCCCTGAACTCCACGCCATCGGCCCCTCCTTTCATGTGGTGAAGGGAGCCCTGGATCACCGGGGAGCGGAGATCGCAGCCCTTGACAGGGGGGAAGTGGAAAAGGCCCTGAGCCGCATCCGGGAAGAGGGGATTTCGGCTCTGGGTCTTGTCACCAAGTTTTCCGTGCGCAACCCCGCCCATGAAGAGGCCATGGAAAAGGCGGCGAAAGGCCGTTTTGACACGGTTTTCTGCGGGCACCGCATGTCCGGGGTGCTGAATTTTCCCCGCCGCATTGCCTCCTGCTGGCTGAATGCCGCCGTTCACGGGGCCTATGCTACTTTCAGAAAAGCCGTGCTGGAAGCCTTCAGTGCCAGAGGGATCACCGCCCCGGTTCATGTGCTCAAAGCCGACGGCGGCACCTTTTCTCTGGATGCGGCCCTGGAATGTCCCGGAGAAACGGTGCTTTCCGGGCCTTCGGCCAGTGTCATGGGTGCCATTCCCCATGCGCCTTTGGGAAAGGATGTGCTGGTGCTGGACATCGGTGGCACCACCACGGACATGGCCGTTCTCATCAGCGGGGTGCCGGTTCTGGAGCCTCTGGGTGCGGAAGTGGGCGGGGTGAAGACCCTGTTCCGGGCCTTGAAAAGTGTAAGCATCGGCCTTGGCGGAGACTCGGAGCTGAAGGTGATCGAAGGCCGCCTTGCCATCGGCCCGGACCGAAAAGGCCCGGCCCTCTGCCTGGGGGGGCCAGTACCTACGCCAACGGACGCCATGGCCGTGCTCGGTCTCTATGAAGGCGGCGACAGGGCAGCGGCGCTGAGGGGCATGGAAACCCTCGGGGCCAGCCTGGACATGGATGCGGAAGCCGTTTCGTATTTTGTGCTGAAAAACCTTTGCGAAAAAATCCGGGATGCGGCCTTTTCCATGGTGGAGGCCATCAATGGCAGGCCCGTTTACACCCTCCATGAGATGCTGGAAGGTTATACGGTGAAGCCCGAAGCTCTCCTTGTGATGGGCGGGCCCGCTGCCGTGCTGGCAGAAGGGCTTGCCGTGGCTTCCGGCCTTGACGCCCGGGCGGTTCCGGACTGGGGTGTGGCCAATGCCATTGGTGCGGCCCTGGCCCGTACCACCTGCGCGGTCACCGTGCTGGCGGATACCCAGCGGGGCTTTGTGCGGGCTCCGGAAGAGGGCTATTCCAAAGAAGCGCCCATTGCCTTCACCATGGAGGATGCCATTCGTCTTGCCGGGGATCTGGTGCGTCAAAAGGCCCTGCGTCTGGGTGCGGATGCGGAAGGCCTTGAGGTGGAGGTGCTGGAAGCCCAGGAGTTTTCCATGATGCGGGGCTATCGCCGTGCAGGCAGAAACATTCGGGTGCGGGCCCAGGTGCGGCCCGGACTGATCCGGAACGGGGGGAGGGGATGATGCTCAAAGCCAAGCACAAAACAGGACTGGTATTTTTTCCGGCCTTTGACTGGGCCATCGATCCCAGCCATCCGGAGCGGGAGGAGCGTCTTCTCTATACCCAGGATCAGATTTTTGAAGAAGGCCTCATGGACATTGAGGGGATTCAGGAGTTCAAGCCGGATCTGGTCACGGATCAGGAGATCCAGAGGGCTCACTTCTGCGTTCCGGACGAACCCACGGTGACCACAAACAGCCATTATGTGTCCGCAGGCGGGGCCAGGGCCATTGCCCGCGTGCTGATGGAAGGCCGCATTGAAAAGGGCTTTGCCCTGGTGCGTCCGCCGGGGCACCATGCCATGCGGGTGGTGCACGGGGGCCGGGGATTCTGCAACATCAACATCGAAGCCATCATGGTGGAATACCTGCGCACCCAGTGGGGCGTGCAGCGCATCGCCATCGTGGATACGGACTGCCACCACGGAGACGGCACCCAGGACATCTACTGGCATGATCCGGATGTGCTTTTTGTTTCCCTGCATCAGGATGGGCGCACCCTGTATCCGGGTTCGGGCTTCATGGAGGAGCTGGGCGGGCCCAATGCTGCAGGCTACACGGTGAACATTCCTCTGCCGCCCCACACCTCGGAAGAGGGCTATCTCTATACGGTGGAAAATGCTGTCCTGCCCATACTCGATGATTTCAAGCCGGATCTCATCATCAATTCCGCAGGTCAGGACAATCACTATTCCGATCCCATCACCAACATGAATTTCACGGCCCAGGGCTA
>NZ_JAVETM010000019.1:0-64884 GCF_034006065.1 Desulfobotulus sp.
CCATCTGATAGGTGTAGATGTTGTCATCTATATTCCTTTTGACTTCAATCTGAAGTGATGAGCCCAAGCAGCCTAATGTAAATTACTGAGAGCATAACGCCTCACATCACCGGCAGCAAAAAGTGAGGTGGCTGGAGCGCAGCGGAAGCCGCACCGCTTTTTGCTGTCCGAGTGGATGTGATTGTTATGTGGCGTTCCGCATCGTAACTTCCATCATCATATATGGGAAGATTAAAACATTCTAATTTCAAGAAAGGTTAATCATTCTCACCCCAGGCCTTTTTGCTACGGTCAATTTTTTTTCGAACTGTCGTCCAATTTTCTCCAACATTGAACATTGATTCAGGCAGTGCTTTCAACATTTTTTGATACAAAGACAAGCTGATTGTAAAAGTCAACTCATCAGCTTTCATGTATTTTCTTGCCGAAGGGTCAAAACCGCCGAGTACTGCTTTTTCCATGCCTTTTGCTTTATAATAGAGCGGCCAGGCAAGGATATTGGTGCATCCTGCGCCAAAAGGAGAAGCTACACTGTCCACTTCTCCTGTGGTGAATGTTGTCTGTACGAAAAGACCTGTTAACACTTCCGGTCGGGCAAAAAAGATGATAAATTCAGGTTCCTCTCCGTCCATAAATAAAGATAATGGCTTAAAAATACAATATTTTCCCTGCGCCTTGGGCGGATCAACCGTATCAAGAAATTTTCTCATTGATTCAGGCGATGGCAGGTATCGCTCACCATGAATGGGCGTCCCTTCAAAGCCTGTGGTCACATAATGTTCTATAAACCTGAGGTTGGGTTTCATCATGGAGCAATAAAAAACCCCTCCGGGGCATCCATATTCTTTAGAGGAGATATAGGCAGCAGCATTTTTTTTCCTGGCAAGCCAAATATTACCCATGACGCAAGAGAAGGTTTTAAACACTTCCTGCATGTCTATCTGCCTTTGATCCTCCAATTCCCGTGAGATAGAGACGCCTGGTTTAGGGCCATAGGATTTTTCCGGTTTGGTGTCAGCATAATAAACGCCAAAAGGCTCTTCGTTCAACCCCAGATGTTTCAGAAATATTTTGGTTTCTTCCAGTATTGATTGCATTGTCATTTTGCCTCCTTGTCTTTTGAAAATTCGTTTTTGCACATGACCTCAAGAAACATAACATATTTATTGTGTGGTTCCGTATAACCACCATTTTTTAACAAAACCCCCGACAAAACACGGTCACAAAAAAACACTTTCCTAACCGTATAATCCCCAAGGTATCCTGCTGTGCAGAAAACCATCTAAGCCTGATTCCCAGCCCCTGCAAAAATCCCCACCCAAAAGCAGTTTCCAAAAAACGTCTGAAAAACGATCCGATTTTCATAGTCCAGCCCACCCATTAAGGCAAGTTTTTTCCTCCCATTTTTCCACCCCACGAGCCCCAAATACCTTATCCCTCACCTTCCTCCCACGCCCCGCACAAGCCAATCTTTACAAAAAAGCCTTGATTTTTATTTTTGAAAAGTGTTAGCCAGATCAAAAACTTTTACTCTCCCTTCCATCGTCGGATAAAAATACGGAGGCGGATAAGAGTGCAGATACCAATAAGAATGTGGAGCAAAAAAAGGGGAAAACATGAAAAAATACCTGATTTCAGCCATGGTTCTGATGCTGGCAGCCATGCTTGGCGTGGGATGCACATCCAAAAGGGCGGTGGACCCTGCCCTGCAGATCCATCCCGATGGCCGGTACAGGGGCGTGTATGGTGATGGCGGGGAACAGCAGATCAGCATTGAGTTTCATCTGAAAGACGGACTGCTGACAAAGCTTTCCTTCAGGCACCTGCAGTACAAGGGCACGGACTACGGGCGCACGAAAGAGGGCGATGCAGGCTGGCCCGTTCTGCATCAGCATGGGATGGTGCTGGCTTATCTGGAAGGAAAGCCCCTCAGTGCTGTTCTGGATCTCTACACTCCGGAAAAAATGGTGGCGGATGTGGATGGATTTTCCGGCGCTACCATCCGGGGCAGCAAAATCATTTCTGCCATACGGGACGGCCTCAACCGGGGTATTTATTGAAAAAGCAGCAAGAGACTAAGGGATCTTACTGCCGGAGAAGGTGATGTGGCCTCTGCCATGCATCAAGGGTCTGAAGTGCGGGAGGGCTTCCCAGGAGGGAAAGCGTCTCCCGCTTTTTTGTTCCTGAAAAAAACAACTACAACGGGAAGGCTCTATGGTGTCCGGGCTGCTGCCTTAAGAACATCATTGAGGTCTGCATGATCCCCTGCCATGCTGTTGATATGCTGACCAACCATAGGACACCCACGTTGTCCTTGCCTGCCCCTAAAAAAACACCTCATCCTGAAAAACTGAAGCATATCATCCCAAAAAACGCCTATGCCACAGCCTCCCTTCCTCCCATCACCCCAAGGAAGAAGGGAATGACCAGCACAAGCACAGCCGCCATGATGCCAAAGGCCCAGCCGTATCCCAGCATGCCCACAAGAATGCCACTGAGGATGGGGCCTGAGGCATGCCCCACATCGTACAGGGTTCCGAATACGCCCATGGCTGTCCCGTAATGCTTTTCTCTGCACAGATCCGCCACCAGAGCAGCGGATGAAGATGTGACCAGGGCCTCTCCCAGACCGAAAATAAGACAGGCTGCCAGCAATGACCAGAAGCCGGTCAGGGTGGGAATGAGGGCAAAGGGTGCGGCGCAGCACAACATGCCTGCAACAATAACCCCGTTTCGCCCGTGCCCATCGGAAAAACGTCCCATAAGAGGTTTGGCCAGCATGGTCGTGATCATCTGTCCTGCCCAGAGCAGGCCTGCTTCAAATGCGGAAAGCCCTGCCACCGTAACGGCATAAATGGGAAGAAATGCCTCCAGAGCCCCCATGGCCATGTTCTGCACCCCTTCCATGCCTGAGGCCGCAATAACCCTGCGATCCCCGGCCACCTCCCGGATACCTGAAATGAACTTCCTGAACCATGGCTCCGCACTCTGATCTCTGGGCTTTTCATCCTTAAAAAGAAAGCCCATGCCAAGCAGCAACGCCAGAACCCCTGTGGCTGCCACAATACCGTAAATCACATGGAAGGTGGTATCCGATGCCCCATGCGCACCTCCCATGAGCGACAGGAGCAGGCCACCGATCGGGGCTCCGGCAAGGGTTCCCATGATGGTGACGGATGAAAACCAGGAAAGCATCTCCCCCTTTTTGGCTCCTGCCATATCCGCAACCACAGCCATGGCCACAGGGCCATAAATGGCCGTGGCAAAGCCGTGGAGAAAGCGGACCACCACCAGCATGGCATAACTTGAAATGAAAAAGTATGCGAAGGGGATGAGGGCAAAGAAACACAAGCCGACCAGCATGGTCTTTCTGCGGCCAATGATATCTGAAAGCGCTCCGGCAGGCATTTTGAAAAGGATGCCTGTCACAGTTGAAATACCAACGGCAAGACCAATGGCCTCCGGCCCTGCTCCAAGATAGAGGGCAAAAAGCGGAAGAACCGGATTGCGTGCCAGTGCATAGGAAAATCTGGCCATAAAACCAACGGAAAACAGTGCGGTCATAAACGATGCATTCATTGAAACCTCGTACCGTGGAGAGTCCTGTTTTTGCAGACCTGAAAAAGCCGCAGTCGCAATTGTGATATACCTGCGCCACAAAAATGTCAATTGACATATCTTTGTATCGTGATAAATTGCAACTGCAATACAAAAGGATCTGTTCCCGGTTCTTCAATGAAGAAACAATCCTACCCCCCCTGAACTAAGGAGAAAAAAATGCCTGAACTGAACGAACACATTGCCGCAAGCCTGGCCCGAACCGGCAAAGAGTACCGCGAGGTCCACGAATGGATTGACAGTCCGGAGACCAAATATGAGCGTCATGATTTTTCCAGGGTGCTCATCAACGCTGCCATGTTCCGGGAAAAATATGGTGAGGAAGGGGCTCAGGAATATGTCTATCATCTGGTGGATGACCTGAAATGCCGCTTCGGCAAGCAGATTGACAGCCATGTGGCGAATATGAAAGACTGCCTCAGCTATTTCGGTGGGTAAGAGATTCAGGCGGGCCGGGTTGCCCCCGGACCGCCTTCTTGTGTTGGTTCCGAAGTGAGGCTCTGCCAGCACAGACTTCCCCCAAAAAATAAATTTTCAGCATTCCCAGGGAATGCCTGAAAACGAGGAAGGCATAACATGCAAAACGGCAGTTCCGGGATCCCCCCTGCCCAGCCCTGGCTGCTGTGCATCCACAACATTCCGCCCAAACCGCCTTACCTGCGTGCAAAAGTTTCGCGCAGACTGGCGGCTCTCGGGGCTGTTGCCCTCAAAAATTCCGTGTATATCCTGCCCGATGCCGAACCTCAGCGGGAGAACCTGATCTGGCTTGCAAGGGAAATTGTTCAGGGAGGAGGCAAAGCCTACGTCTGTCGGGCCATGTTCGACGGCATTGACGGGGGGGAATATTCCGATACAGACATCCGCAAGCTCTTTGTCGAAGCCCGGGAAGCCGACTACAGAAATCTTGCAGCTGAGTTTCAGGCTGCCATCAAAAGTCTCAGTGCTCCTGCGGAAACCCTGTCCACAGACAGTGTGAAGGAATGGAATCAGGAACTGAAAACCCGCTATGAAAACATTCTCCGCATCGACTACTTCGGCACTCCGGGAAGGGGCACCATAGAAGGTATGCTTGCCGCCTTTGAGGGCTGGCTTGCGGCTGGGACCCGGAAGATCAGACCGGAAGAAAAAATCCTTTCTCCCAAGGACTACAGGGGGAGAACATGGGTGACACGCTCCGGTGTCCATGTCGATCGCATTGCCTCGGCATGGCTTATCAAGCGCTTCATCGATCCGGAAGCAGCGTTTCGTTTTGATGCCCGGAGCAAAACCGGAAAGGATGTCCTCTTTGATATGGTTGAAGGGGACTTCACCCATGAAGGCCCCATGTGTACTTTTGAGGTATTGCTGAAGCGCTTTCATCTCGATTCAGATGCAGCCCTTGCCGTACTCGGTGAGATCATACATGACATGGATCTTGACGGTGACGCTCCTTCACGGCCCGAATCCCCAGGGATTCTTGCCTTGCTGAATGGCATATGCCTTGAGACGGATATGGATGAAAAACGGATTGAAGCCGGAAGCAGGGTTCTTGATACCCTGTACGCGCATTTCCAGCGTTCAGGCAGAAAACCCGCATACTAAGGGATGGATCAGCCCCTTGTCTCCCCCCACACCGTTCGCGGTGAGCCTGTCGAACCGTGACGAAAAAGCAAAAAGGATGACCTTTGTCTTTTTTCCGACTCACCCTTCGACAGGCTCAGGGGGAACGGACTAAGGGAGTTGAAAAATACGGATATACCGCCCGTGAAATCCACGGTCTCTCGTCTGAAATGAAGAATCAAATTTCAATGCGGTATATTGGCAATTTTCATCTCCCTAAGATCCGGAAAGAAAAGAAGCGGACCAGAGGCCCGCTTCAGGGTAAAACTTCGATCTGGATCAGAAAGGCTTCAGGACATTTCCAGGATTGGGTATAATCTGAATTTAATCCCACCTCCCTGCCCTTTCCCAGAAAAAGAGGCCGCCATGGGGTATTTTTCTTTCAGGAAATAACCTTAAAGCCTCAGAGGCTGTGATTTTCCGGCAGAATCTCGATCCAGTAGCCGTCCGGATCGGCAATGAAATAAATGCCCATTTCCGTGTTCTCATAGACCACGCAGCCCATTTTCCGGTGCCGCTCCAGTGCAGCTTCGTAGTCCTTCACGGAAAGGGCCAGATGAATTTCATTGTCTCCCAGGTTGTAGGGTTTGTCCCGATCCCGAAGCCAGGTCAGCTCCAGCTGAAAGGGCGTTTTTCCGTCTCCGAGATACACCAGCCGGAAACTTCCATCTTCCGGGCTATAGGTGCGCACCACGGAAAGCTCCAGGGCCTCCTGATAAAAGGCAAGGCTTTTTTCCAGATCAAAAACCGTGAGATTGGCGTGCAGCCAGGTAAATCCCCCCATATATTCTTCCTTTCCTCATCTTCGCTGAACATGTGACTTTTGAAGGACAGATTCTGCAACTCCGCAGAATTTTTCTTTTTACACTTGCAAGCCGATTCGGTATTGTCAAGCATGCATGCCCAAAAAAGGCAGGCGCACACCACAAGGCCGCTCTTCCCTCCCCAAGAGAAAACTTCTCCCACACCCGCCGGGTACCGGGACAAGGGATAAAAAAAATTTAACCTGAACCACCATCCGCATTCCAAAGCATCCTAAGAAACAACACCCTGTGCCAGGGAGGTCAAACCAGCGCCTGCTGAAACCAGTTTTTTTTATGACCCCAAAATCCTGTTTTTATTTACCTTTAACTTCATTTTTCTGTGAGGTTCCCATGTTTTCCCAAATGCGTCTTAAAACCAAAATGCTCCTTGCCGTGTGCAGTGTGGCCTTTCTCGCCTTTGCCATCACCATATGGAGCATCGGCCAGATGGCGGCAACCCAGTTACAGAACAACGCCCAGACCCTTGCCGCAGAAGCCGCTCACCGTCACGGTGGAGAGGTCCGCGCCCAGATGGAAGAACCTCTGGATGCAGCCCGGACCATGGCGCAGATGCTGGGTTCTGTTCTGGCTTCCGAGGAGAAACCTTCACGGGCCATGGCCATCTCCCTGATACGTGGAGTACTCACGGAAAATCCCAACTACTGGGGAGCCTGGGCTGTGTGGCATCCGAATGCCTTTGACGGCCTGGATAAAGACTTTATCAGCAGTCCCGGAAGCAGTGAAGCAGGCCAGTTCATGCCCTACTGGCACCGCAGCAGCGGCGTTCCGGAGCTGGATATCACAGGCTCTTACGGAGAAAATGATCCGGACGGCGAATGGTACTGGAGGCCCTACCGCAGCGGCAAGGAGTTCATCACCCCACCCACGGAATATGAAATCGCAGGCAAAAGAACCATGCTGGTCTCAGGCTGTGTCCCCATCAAAGTAAACGGCAGAACCGTGGGTGTTGCAGGCGTTGATTACTCCATGGAACGCATGGCCAGCATCATCGCCCAGGTCACGCCCTTTGGAAAGGAGTACAGCTACGGTTATCTCCTCTCCAACGGCGGTATCGGCGTGGCCCACCCCATGGCAAAGGCCATCGGTGCCCATATGCGGGACTTTGGTATCGGAGAAGACGTCATCCGGGCGGTGAGTGAAGGACGAAGCATCACGGAATATGGCAGATCCGCCCTGCTGGGTGGGCACAGTTTCACCGTATACGCCCCTGTACACATCGGACGCACCGACGCGCCCTGGAGCCTTGCCGTGGCCATTTCCATGGATAAGGTGCTGGAAGGCTCCAGGCAGCTTCGCAATGTCAGCATGGGCATTGGTGGCTTATCCATTGTCCTGCTCTTTGCCGTGGTCTATCTCATTGCAGAACGTATGATCGTCCGCCCCATACAGAATGTGGCAGCCAATCTCAAGGATATTTCCGAAGGCGAGGGGGATCTGACCAGACGCCTGCCGGTGAACGGTAAGGATGAAATCGCCCTGCTGGGCCTCCGGTTCAATACCTTCATGGAAAAACTCCAGGCCATGATCGGAAAGATTCAGGGCAACGCGAAAATCCTCAGTCAGGCCTCAGGCGGCCTTCAGACCATTGCCGCGCGCATGGCCGAAGAAACCAGCGGCACAGCCCGCAATGCAGGCAGGGTGGCAAGCGCAGCCCATGAAATGAATACCAGTGTTCAGGCCGTAGCGGCGGCCATGGAGGAAGCCAGCACGAACATCAACATGGTGGCCACGGCCACAGAAGAAATGACCTCCACCATTACCGAGATCGCCATCAATTCGGAAAAAGCGAGGAGCATTTCCGAAAAAGCGGTACATACGGGTAAAACCGCATCGGAGCGCATGCAGGCCCTGGAAAAAGCCGCCCGCGAAATCTCCACAGTCACGGAAACCATTACGGAAATTTCCGAACAGACCAACCTCCTGGCCTTAAATGCCACCATTGAGGCCGCAAGGGCCGGTGAGGCGGGCAAGGGTTTTGCCGTGGTGGCAGGGGAAATCAAGGAGCTTTCCCGTCAGACCAGCACAGCCACCCAGGAAATTCGACAGCGCATAGAGGGCGTTCAGAATCTTACGGCAGAAACCATCAATGCCATTGCCGAAGTGGTGCGGGTGATCGGGGAAATTTCCGACATCAACGCCACCATCGCCACGGCCGTGGAAGAACAGAGCGTGGCCACCCGTGAAATTGCAGGAAACATCTCCCAGGCATCCGCAGGCACCCAGGAAGTGAACGCCAATGTCAGCCAGATTTCCATGGTAGCCTCGGAAATTTCCTCGGACATTGCAGAGGTAAACAGCAAAACCGAAAACCTTAAAAAAGAAGGCCGCGAAGTCACGGCCAATTCCGATGAGCTGGCCAGACTGGGAGCCACAATGGCGGAACTTGTGGGAAGATTCCGGGTCTGATAGTCTTCCTTACATTAAAAAAATGCGGCTTCTTCCTTGGCCTTTGCGCCAGAAGCGGCCGCTTTTCATATCAGAAGAGCGGCCTTTTTATAAAGGGCCGCTCTTTCCCCATTTCCGCCTTGGAGGAGTACCCATGCCCCCTGTTCATCCCCCCGCCCCAAGCCTTACCCAAAGAATCCTCTTCATGACAGCGGGCAACCTTTTTGCCGCCATGGTGCTGCTGACCCTTCTCACGGCAAGGATTCTGCTGGACGAACTGGAAAAAAGCCTTGTGCAGCAGCAGAAAGAACGGGTGGACATGGTGGTGAAACGCATGGAAAATGAGCTGGGAGCCAGGGCCAGCACCCTGGAAGGCTTTTGCCGCCATATCCATGACGGGGAGAAACTCCTTGCCGCAGCGGACATTGAAAAGCTTCTTTCCACCCGTGTGCGCCTTCTCGAATATTTTACCGGTGGCATCGTGGTGGCCGATCAGAACGCCGTTGCCATCGCAGAAACCATCTTTGTACAAGGCCGCATCGGAACGGGCTACAATGACAGGCCCCATGTGCAGGAAGCCAGGGCAAATAAAAAAAGCATCTTCACACGACCCTACATGGGAAAAGTCACAAAAACCCCCTTAAGCACCATCACCGTGCCCATCCTTTCCGCCTCCGGCGAGGTGATCGGCTTTCTCTTTGGCAACACCCTCCTTGCGAAAGACAACCTTTTCAAGGAAATCAGTGAGGAGACCTTCGAACAGAGGGGAAAAACCCTGATTATTGATGCAGAACTGGGTCTTGTGGTCACAGCCTCAGATTATTCCATGGCCATGAAGCCTCTGCCCGGAAAGGGCAGTTCCGCCGTTCTCGATGCCGTTCTTTCCGGTGCTTCTGGCGGAAAGATCCGGGAACACACGGGAGAATCCCTCCTTTATGCCACAGCCCCCCTCGACAAAATGGGCTGGCAGGTGATCCATACGCTGCCCGCAGAAGGGCTCATGGGAAAGGGAGCCTCCCTGATTTTTAAAATTTCCCTTCTGATCGCATCCACCATGGTGCTGATCTCCCTCCTTATTCTTCTGTATCTCCGGAAAGAACTCCTTCCCCTCAGAAAAGCGGCGGACACCATCAACGCCATGGCCGAAGGCCGGATGCCCGCCCAGCCCCTTCCCCTTGTCCGCATGGATGAGGTGGGAAAACTCTGCCTTGCCTTCAACCGCCTCCACGCTCTCAGGGAAGAAAAAGCCCAGGAACTGAAGGAAGAACGGGATTTTCTCAAAAGCCAGTTTCTCCAGTCTTCCGACGGCATTGCCCTTCTTGATCCGGAAACCTTCCATATTCTGGAATCCAACCCAAGGCTTTCGGAAATTCTCGGGGTTCCGCAGATCTCCCTTGCAGGCCAGTCCGTACTCGGCCTTCTCGATACGGATAGAGAGAACCTGCAACAGCGCTTTGAAAGGGTCTCCTCCCTTCCGGATACCCGCCCCGTGGAATACAGCATCCTCCACCCCGAAAGCCGCAAAGTCCATGTGATGATCAGCGCCACACGGGTACGCAAGGGGGATCAGACCTGCATCATGGCCAATGTCCGGGACATCACGGAGCAGAAACAGGCCCTTGAAATGAAAAACGAGTTTGTTTCCACGGTCAGCCATGAGCTGCGCACCCCCCTCACCGCCATCAGCGGGGCCTTGGGCCTCCTCATGGGAGGGGCTCTGGGAAAACTTCCCGAAAAGGCCGAAGGCATTCTTAAAATTGCCCACAGCAACTGCCGCCGCCTTTCCATGCTCATCAATGATCTGCTGGATATGGAAAAACTGAGTGCCGGCAAACTGCGTTTTGATTTTTCGGAAGTGGATCTTCTCCTCCTTGTGAAAAAATCCCTTGAAGAGAATGCGGCCTATGCGGAAAAATTTGGTATCCGCCTGAGGCTGGAAAGCCCCCCGAACCCCATTTTTGTCCATGTGGATCCCCAGCGTCTTCTTCAGGTACTGGCCAACCTTCTCTCCAATGCCATCAAATTCTCGCCTGAAGGGGAAGAGGTGCTGATCCGGATCAGTCATCAGGACAGTCTCAGGGTGCGCCTTGCCGTTGAAGACCGGGGAGAAGGCATTCCGGAAGAGTTCCGATCCAGAATTTTTCAAAAATTCAGCCAGCTGGATGCCACGGACAGACGCAGCAGGGAAGGTACGGGCCTTGGCCTTGCCATCACCAAAGCTCTTGTGGAAACCATGAAGGGCTGCATCGACTTTGCATCGGAAAAGGGAAAGGGCAGCATCTTCTATCTGGATCTGCCGCTTCTGAAGGCAGAAAAAATACCCATGGACTGTCTGCCTCCGGAAACCCTTTTCCCTCCCCCTGCGCCTTTCCCCGATGTGGCAGAAGAAATCTTCCAGAACCTCCAGGAAAAAAGCCGCATGGAAAAACCCCGCCTCCTTGTGGCCGAAGAGGACAGGGAGGTGGCCCTCCTGCTTCAGGATCTCCTGGAAAGATCGGGCTATACCGTCCTGCGGGTTGCGGATCACACAGAAATCAGAGAAGAACTGAAAAAGGGATCGTATGCAGCCCTCATTCAGGATCTTCTCCTTCCCGACGGCAAAGGTCTGGATCTGATCCGTCACCTGCGCTCCGACCCTGAAACCCGCGCCATCCCCATTGTGGGCATATCTGCTTCCGTGAAAGAAGGCCGCCTTGTGCTGCGCGGGGCCTTCAACACCATCGACTGGCTGGAAAAGCCCTTTGATCCGGAAAAGCTTCTGAAAATTGTGGAAAAGGCCATCCGGCAGCAGAAGGGAATCAAACCCCGTATCCTCCATGTGGAAGACGACCCGGATCTTGCCCAGATCCTTGCCACCATCGGCGAGGATCTGGCCGTCTTTGATCTGGCTCCAAGCCTTGCCAAAGCCAGGGAAAAACTGGCCCAGCAGTCCTACACCCTTATCATCCTGGACATTGCCCTGCCCGATGGTTCCGGATGGGAGCTGCTTCCCCTCCTGAAAACCCTTAAGCCCGCTCCGCCCGTGGTGCTGCTCTCCTCTTCTGAGCCGGGACGCAGCCAGTCCCAGGCCGTGGAGGCTGTCCTGACCAAGGGTAAGGTCAGCAATACAGACATTCTCGAAACCCTGAAAGCCATCCTGAAAAATCCGGAGTCTTCCCATGAAAGCTGAAGGCTTTTCCCTGCGTGTAATCCTTCTTGTCCCCCTGCTGCTGCTCACGGGCCTTGCCATTGGGGGGGCATGGCCCATTTATCATTTCGGGGCCAGCGCATCCGTTGAAAAGGCCGCAAAACAGCTCCAGACGGAAGTCTCCACACGGATTTCCACCCATCTGCGGCATTTTCTCTCCCTGCCCCAGCGCATCAACGCGACCAATGCCTCCCTTCTCATGGACGGGCTCCTGCCTCCGGAAAACCAGAGGATACTGGAAAGGCATTTTGCCAGTCAGGTTCAGGAATTTCCCGAAGTAAGCAGCATCTATTTCGGCAATACACAAGGGGGCCTTGCCAACAGCGGCAGAGAGCATGAGGGAGACGACAAGTATATCATTGCCACAGACCATTTTCAGGCAGGTCCCTTCACCAAGTTTGCCATGGCAGAAGACAGGAAACGGGGAGATATCCTGCTCCGCCTGCCCGGATTCGACAGTCGCACACGGCCCTGGTACACCAAGGCCGAAAATACGGGCAAAGCCACATGGAGCGACATCTATTTTCTTTTTAAAACGGAACTGATGGCCATTTCCGCCAGCAGGCCGGTCTGGGCCCATGAGGACCAGTTTTTAGGCGTTGTGGCCGTGGATCTTTTTCTCTCCCACATCCAGGCCTTTCTCAAAAATCTTCACATCGGAAAAAACGGCCATGCCTTTATCATGGAACGCTCCGGACGCATGATCGCCTCATCCCACCATGAAAAGGATATCTTTTATGATGAAAACAAGGTGCCCCAGAGGGTGACTGCCATCCACAGCCCCTGCCCCCTGACCCGGGCCATTACCCGCTTTGTTGGTGACAGGACGGAAGGATTCCGGAACATTCCGGAAAAGGGCCTGTATCTGGATTTCACCCATGATGGGGAGAGGGTCTACCTCTCCTTTACTCCCTTAAAGGATGCCTTTGGCATTGACTGGCTCATCTGTGTGGTGCTTCCGGAAAAGGATTTCATGGAAGAAATCGAAAAAGCCCGTCAGACCACCTTCTTTTTCGTCTGCATCATTTTCTTTGTAACTCTCCTGTTCACCCTGACCCTTACGGAAAAAATCTCCCGCCCCATTCTGAAGCTCAATGAAGCCGCAGGCCATCTTGCGGAAGGAAAGGAGCCTGAACCCTTCAGCCTGAAAAAAGCCCCCCGCGAAATCCGGGAACTGGCCCTGGCCTTTCTCCACATGGACACGGCCTTACGCCGCAACATGCAGGATCTTACCCATGAGATCCACGAAAGAAAAAATGCCGAAGAGACCTTACGGGAAAACGCCCGGCACACCCAGGCCATCCTGGACAATGCTCTGGATGCCATCATCACCATCGACAGTTTCGGCAACGTGGCCTCCTTCAACAAGGCGGCCACAAAAATCTTCGGATACGAAGCCAATGAGGTGGTCCACCACAACATTAAAATGCTCATGCCCGAACCCTACCACAGCGAACACGACAGCTACCTCGCCCGGTACCGGAACACCCGGATTCCAAAGGTCATCGGCATTGGCCGTGAGGTTTCGGGAAAACGAAAAAACGGAGAGATCTTTCCCTTAGAGCTTGCCGTATCCGTTCTGGAGAGAAAAAACGCTCTTTTCTTCATCGGGATTCTGCGGGACATCACGGAAAGAAAACGCATGGAAAGCATGAAAGATGCCTTTGTCTCCACGGTGAGCCATGAACTCCGGACCCCGCTCACCTCCATCCGGGGAGCCTTAGGTCTCGTCACAGGCGGAGCTTTGGGTCCCATGGCGGAGCCTGTACAACGCCTCCTGAGCATTGCCCTTAACAACACAACGAAACTCACCCTGCTCATCAACGATCTTCTTGACATGGAAAAACTCATTGCAGGGGAAATGCACTTTGACATCCAGACCCAGCCCCTGCTGCCCCTTGTGCGAAAGTCCCTGGAAGACAACCAGAGCTATGGGGAAAAGCACGGGGTTTCCTTTGTACTGCGTGGGGCGAAGGAGGATATTCAAGTTCGTATCGATAGCCTAAGGCTCCAGCAGGTGCTGGCCAACTTCCTTTCCAATGCGGCCAAGTTTTCTCCCCAGGGCGGGAAGGTTGAAGTCTTTGTTGAGATCGAAAGGGAAGAGCGGGTGCGGGTCTCCGTAAAGGATGAGGGGCCGGGAATTCCGGAGCATTTCCGGTCTAAAATCTTTGAAAAATTCTCCCAGGCCGATGCCTCCGATGAAAGACACAAGGGCGGAACAGGTCTTGGCCTTGCCATCAGCCGGGAGATTGTGGCACATTTGGGGGGCGAAATCGGATTTGAATCCACGGAAGGGATGGGAGCCACTTTTTACGTCTCCCTTCCCCTTGAGAAAAAAAGAACGGAGACCCCGGTATGACGGTTTTGCAGCGCATTGCCTATGTGGAGGATGAACCGGACATTCAGGAAGTGGCCCGTCTGGCCCTGGAGCTGGTGGGCGGTTTTACCGTAACCCTGTTCTCCTCGGGTCAGGAGGCCCTGGACGGCATGGCGGCCTTCAGGCCCCAGCTCATTCTCCTTGATGTCATGATGCCCGGCATGGACGGACCTTCCACCCTTTCCCGCCTGCGGGAACAGGAAAGCCTGAGGGATGTGCCTGCGGTTTTCATGACAGCCAAGGTACAGACCCACGAAGTGGCCCACTACAAAACCCTTGGAGCGATGGGGGTCATCGCCAAGCCCTTTGACCCCATGACCCTTGCCCAGGAACTCCGCACCATCTGGGAACGCTGCCATGAACAGTGAGGAACAGGCCCTTTTTGCCAGGGAAATGGAAACCCTGCGTCAGGGATACAGGGAAAGGCTTGTCATTCAGCTGAAGGAGCTGGAAGAACTCGCGGCAAGCCTTCCCTTCAATCCGAAAGCGTTGGTTATTCTGGAACAGCTGATCCACGGCCTGCATAAAATTGCAGGAGGGGCTGGGATTTTCGGTATGCCGGAGCTGGGGAAAAAAGCCAAAATCCTTGAAATTCAGGTGAAGGGAATACGGGATCGCATGCTGCATTCCGCCCAGTGTACCCCGCCTGCAGGGGAACTTCTCAGCGCCATCCGATCCCTCACCATCCAGGATATTCACCCCATCATCCCGCAGGAGGAAACTTCAGACCCCGCCATGAACAATCTCCCGCCCCTTCCCGCCAGCGCAAGCAATCCCGACCCCCATGTCCTCATTCTGGATGCCAATGCCCGCGCTGCAAAGGAGCTGGGCCTTTCCTTAAGAAATTTCGGCTATATCCCCAGATACATGCAGAGCCTCTTCCCTGAACGGGAAGAAACTTCTGAAAAAGAACCCGCCGCCGTCCTCCTTGCCATGGAAGGGAATGAGGGCAGGGACGGGGAGGAAATCCGCTCCCTTTTTCAAGGCAGGCCTCCCCTCATCGCCATCTCGGACAGTTCGGATTTCTCCCTGCGCCTTGCGGCAGCACGGGCCGGAGCCAGGGGCTTTTTCACCCGCCCTCTGGATGTGCCCAAGATCGTGGATTGTCTGGAACAGATCATCCGCAAAGAAGAAGCCAGCCCCTACCGGGTGCTCATTGTGGATGACGATCTTCTGCTGGCTGAGCACTTCCGCCTTGTCCTGGAAGCTTCCGGTATGGAAGTCCATACGGAATCCCAGCCGGAAAAGGTGCTGGACAGGCTTTCCACCGTAAGGCCGGAGATCCTTCTCATGGATGTGCACATGGAGGGCTGCTCCGGCCCGGAACTTGCCAACATCATCCGCATGGAGGAAGAGTGGGTGGGCATTCCCATCCTTTATCTTTCCGGAGAAAAGGACATGAACGCCCAGATCCGGGCGCTGGAAAGCGGAGGAGATGATTTCATTACCAAACCTGTGGACAATGCCTATCTTGCGGCCACGGTTTCCGCCCATGTGTCCAGGGCCCGCAGGCTTTCCGAGCTCATGGCCAAAGACAGCCTTACAGGCCTTTTAAAACACATCCGCATCAAGGAGGCCCTGGAGGTGGAGATGAGCCGCTCTAACCGGGATGGCTCCTCCCTCTGCGTCATCATGCTGGATCTGGATCATTTTAAAAGGGTCAACGACACCTGGGGCCACAGTGTTGGGGATCGAGTCATCAAGGCCCTGGCCCATCTCTTAACCCGCAGGTTGCGACGCAGTGACAGCATCGGCCGCTACGGAGGAGAAGAATTCATGGTCGTGCTGCCGGGCTGCGGCCCTGAAAAAGCGGCCGCCCTGATGGACGAAATCCGCCTGAACCTGAAAAGCATCCCCTTTCAGGCCAAAGGGGAAAGCTTTACGGTGACATGCAGTATCGGCATGGCCTGCTCCTGCCTCGGGGTTTCTGCGGAAGAGCTTCTCCAGGCCGCAGACAAGGCTCTCTATCAGGCAAAGGCAGAAGGCCGGGATCGCATCTGCATGGCTCCCATGCCCTGTACCTGAACGGCTCACAAGCAAACACAGATCCCAAGCCCGAAACCCAGAATGACGCAGTCTAAAAAACGGGGGATTTTTCATGAACGCTTCGGAATATCTGCTGCAAAGCTTTTCAAAAGCAGGCGTAACGGTTTGTTACGCCAACCCCGGCACCACGGAAATGCCCCTTGTGGAAGCCTTTGACAAAAAAAGTGGAATGCGCCCTGTACTCTGCCTCTTCGAAGGCGTTGCCACGGGTGCGGCCGATGGTTTTGCCCGCATGTCCGGGAAACCCGGTCTCACCCTCCTTCACTTAGGCCCAGGCTTTGCCAATGGCATCGCCAACCTCCACAACGCCAGACGGGCCAGAAGTCCCATCATCAACCTCATCGGCGATCATGCCACCTGGCACAGGGGAGCCAACGCCCCTCTCACCATGCCCATTGAACGTTTAGCCGAATCTCTCCCCGGCTGGGTGCGGTATGTGGCCGCACCGGAAAACCTCAACCAGGATCTGCGGGCTGCCTGGGGGGCCGCCATGTCCGGTCGCATTGCAAGCCTCGTGCTGCCCCATGATCTCCAGGCCATGGCAATGCAGGAGGCCCTCTTCCCACTCCCTTCCCTGCCCCAGTCTGCGCCTAGGCCCGAACTTCTGGAAACCGCTGCCCTGCGCTTGAAAAAAGCCCACAGACCCGCCCTTCTTCTCGGTGGAAAAGCCTTAAGCCCCTGCGGCCTTGAAGCCGCATCCGCCATCTGCGGGAAAACCGGCGCAGCCCTTTTCATGGAAACCTTTCCCGCCCGTCTGGAGCGGGGAAAGGGCCTTCCGACTGCCGAGCGCATTCCCTACTTCCCCGAAGCCGCTCTGGAAAGGCTCAAAAATTTCGATTTTATCCTCCTCGCAGGTATGCCAGCACCTGTGGCCTTTTTTGGCTATGCGGGTATTCCGGGACAGATTCTCAGGCAGGATCAGGCTTCCTTTGTCCTTGCCAGACCCGACGAGGATGCTGCCCTGTACCTGGAAAAACTCAGAGAACACCTCAACGCCTCACCCGAAGACGGGCCGAACCCGACCTTTCCCCTCCAGGAAAGGCCTTCAGGGGAAAAACTCGATATGGTTTCTCTGGGGTTTACACTTGCCGCCATGCAGCCTGAAAATGCCATTGTGGTGGATGAGGGCATCAGCTCCGGATTCTTCTACAATTTCTATGCTGCGGGTTCAGCCCCACATACAAGCCTTTCCATCACAGGCGGCGCCATCGGCTTTGGCCTGCCCTGTGCCATCGGAGCCGCCATGGCCTGCCCGGATCGGCCCGTCATCGGTCTTCAGGCCGACGGCAGTGCTCTTTACACCCTCCAGGCTCTCTGGACCCAGGCCAGAGAAAACCTTCCCATCACCACCCTTCTCTGCGAAAACGGCGGTTACAATATCCTCGATATTGAAATGGCCCGCGCAGGCATCCAGACTCCGGGGCCTCTGGCCGCGAGCCTCACCCGGCTCAGCAATCCGGGAATCGGATGGGTGGGGCTTGCGGAAAATCTCGGGGTCCCGGCCCTTGAAGTGAAAACAAGGCCAGAGCTGGAAAAAGCCCTTGCCCAACGCAACTTCCTGGAAGGGCCCCTTGTCATCGTTGCCCGTCTTTCTTCCTGAAAACATGGAAAAAGGATTTCCAGAGACAAGGGATACACACCCTTGTCTGCCAAACAGGACCTGGGAAAGGGCCTAATCTTTTCTCAGGCGACAAAAAAATCATGAATCCTGCGCAACCTTGTGCTAAAGCCTTTCCCTGAACCCGAAGGGACGCTGGGGAAGAACGTCTCCCTTCCTCGCCGGAAACAGGAAGCCCTGAATCCAAACCGGAGTTTCCAAAAGAAGGATCAAACCCATATGAATTTTCGTGAAAAATGCATCTACAAGCTGATTTATGCCTTCATGTGGACCCTGGGGGCTCTGCCCCGGTCCTGGCGTTTCGGCCTGGCCGACGCCATTGGCCGCATCTGGCATAACCTTGATAAAAGGCACAGAGCCCTGGCCCATAAAAATCTTTCCATGATCTTTCCGGAAAAATCGGCGCATGAAATAAGGGCCATGGTGCTGCATATATTTCAGCACTGGGGGCGGATGTTTTTTGAAATCGGCTGGGGACTGCATCTGGATGCCCGGAATATTTACCAGTATCTGGACCCCGAAGGCCTTGAAAACCTCAGCAGCGCCTACAGGAAAAAAAAGGGCGTCATCCTCATCACAGGCCATATCGGTACCTGGGAAATCCTGCCCGCCTGCCTCGAAAGAATCCGGATTTCCAACAACACCATTTACAGAACCATGGACTTCAAACCCTTAGACGCCTTCTTTCTTCGTGCCCGGACGCGCCTTGGGGCCAACATGATTCCGTTGCGCAATTCCGTTGAAAAAATACACAAAAAACTGGCACAGGGAGAAAGCATCGCCATCTTCATCGATCAGAATGCCAACTTAGGCAATGGGGTATTCATCCATTTCATGGGCAGGGAAGCCTGTGCATCCAAAGGCCCGGCCCTCTTATCCATGGCCACGGAGGCTGCGGTGGTACCTGCCCTCATCGCCAGGGAGGGAGAACGTTACAAGATGATCTTCTACCCTGAAATTCCCCTGATCCGTACCGGGAATCAGGAAGAAGACCTGCGCATCAATACCCAGAGGTATAATGCGGCCGTTGAAACGATGGTCCGGCGCTATCCCGAACAATGGCTCTGGCTCCATGATCGCTGGAAAACCCAGCCATTGCCCTGATCTTCTCTCCATTTCATGTCCAAAACCGGATCCAGGCCCCATGAGGCCCCGGAAGATCATCGGGCAAAATGCCAGAAACCAGGATGCAGAGGAAATACAGACACCATGTGGGCAAAGTTTCGGGATTGGCGGAGAAACCGTGTGCTGGACAAGGTCCGAATGGATCGGGATCTATGGGAACGGGTGCGCACCGACCTTCCCATCCTGGATACCATGGACCCGGATTCCGCCCTGAGGCTCCGTGATCTCGCCTCCCTTTTCTGCCATGAAAAAAATTTTGAGGGCATTCACGGCCTTGAAGTGGACGAGTTCATGCGGGCCTATGTGGCCACCCTGGCCTGTCTTCCCGTGATCCGCCTCGGCCTCTCGCGGCTCGATCCCATCACTTCCCTCATTCTGTATCCTGCGGAATTCATCCCCATAAGGCAGGAAACCGACGAAGCCGGTTTGGTACACCAACGCAGGGAAATTCTCTCTGGTGAAGCCTGGAAAAACGGGCCTGTGGTGCTCTCCTGGGAGGATGTGCATGCCTCAGGACAGGGAAGCGGGTACAATGTGGTCATCCATGAAATCGCCCACATTCTGGACATGGAAAACGGAGAAGCCAACGGCTTCCCCCCCCTGCCCCGTTCCATGGACGCCCAGGCATGGAGCCGGGCCTTTCGCGCTGCCTGGCGGGACATGAACCGCCGCATGCAGACGGACGCCCCTCTCCCCATTGCGGCCTATGCCGCAGAATCGCCCGCAGAATTTTTTTCCGTATGCTGCGAATACTTTTTTGAATGCCCCGGACTGCTGAAAAAAACCTGGCCCCAGGTCTTTGAACAACTGGCCCTTTTCTTTGATCTGCCCTGGGAGCAGCCCCAGACCTGAACCGCCTTGCCCATCCGAATACCCACTCGCCAGATGCCCATTGCCAAAAGTCCCATTGTGGCGTATTTCAAAAGGGATTCCCCTTTTTAAACCGCCGCGTCGCCAAAGACCGGCCATGGATTTCCCCCAATGTCGAGGAGAAGATCATGCAGAAAACAGGATTTTTGCGTATGGTATGGGTATGCCTTGCACTGCTTTTCATTTCCCCCGCCCTGGCTCTGGCGGATGATGTGCTCGAAAGCATCAAAGAAGCCATGGAGCTCTACAAAGAAGGCAATCATTCAGAAGCCATCTCCAGTCTCAATTATGCAAGCCAGCTGATTTCCCAGAAAAAAGCCGGTGCCCTGGAGGCCTTCCTGCCCCAGCCCCCGGCGGGCTGGATCCGGGAAAATCTGGAGTCCCAGGCGGTCAGCAGCTCCATATTCGGGGGTGGCATCGGTGCCAACGCCACCTATAGCCGCAGGGCAGCTGACGAAGAAGCCTATGATGCACCGAGAATTGAAGTGAAAATTGCTGCGGACTCCCCCGTTCTTCAGGGTATGATGGCCATGATGACCAACCCCATGTTCATGGGCAGTGACGGAGGAAAGCTGGAACGCATCAAGGGTCAGCAGGCCGTCGTCAAATACGACGCCCAGAACCAATCCGGCGATATCAACATCGCCGTTGCCAAACGCTTCCTTGTCACCATTGAGGGCAACCGGGTTGCACGGGAGGATCTTGTAAACTACGCCAATGCCATTGACTACCGCAAGCTGGCCACCCTGCCCTGATTCTGGCCTCCCTTACCGCTCCGCCCGACCCTGAGCAGCCGCAGAAGCAGAAACAAGGCCGCCAGGGTCAGGCCTGTGATGAGGCTGATCCAGAATCCCGCAGGCCCCATGGCAGGGAAAAAAACATCCGTCATGCCCAGGGTATAACCCAGGGGCATGGCAATTCCCCAGTAGGCCACAAAGGTGAGACGCATGGGAACCGCTGTGTCCTTGAATCCTCGTAAAGCACCCAGGGATGTGGTCATGACGGCATCGGAAAGCTGATACAGGGCCCCGAAAACCAACAGCCCCGCAGCCAGGCTCCGCACCACGGCATCGGGCGTGTACAAGGCCACAATCCCGTGTCGGAAAGCAAGGGTCAGGGTCAGGGTCAGAGCGGCAATCCCCAGGGAAAGCCCCATACCTGACCAGGCCGTTTGCATGGCGGCCTGACTTTCCCGCCGCCCCACAGCCTGACCCACACGGACCGTGATCGCGGTGGAAAGACTTAAAGGGATACTGTAGACCAAAGCCGAATAATTCATGGCCACCTGATGCCCCGCCACGGCAATGGCTCCCAGACTGCCGATGAACAGGGTGATGCATCCGAAGATGCTGGCTTCCATGAAAAGCGTCAGGCCGATGGGCCCCCCCAGGCGCAGCAGATCCATCATCTGCTGGTACCGAAAACGGGGAAGCCTTACCCAGTTCAGGGCTTTGTACCGTCGGCTGTGGCCCAGGTACAGGGCCATGCACACCAGCATGGACCAGAAGGTCAGACCCGTAGCCCACCCGCATCCCGCCCCACCCAGGGCGGGAACGCCAAAACCTCCGTAGATGAATACAAAATTCAAAACAACATTCCAGACAAGGCCCATGAGAGAAATCACCATCTGAGGACGGGTATCCCCCATGGCCTCGGAAAAGCTCTTCAGCACCAGATAGGCCGCCATGGCGGGAAGGCCCAGGCCAAAGCCCTTAAGATACAAAAGCACCACCGAAATCACCGCTTCCGGTGCCGCCATGAAATCCAGAAGCGGCGCCATGCCCTGCAATAAAAGGCCCAGCCCCAGGCCCGTCACCAGGGCCAGAAGGAGCCCATGGTGTACCACATCCGCAATCTTTTCCTTGTGGCCTGCCCCGAAAAGCTGAGCCACCATAGGACTGACGGCCAGCAGCAAACCGTTCATACCAAAATAAACAGGTACCCAGATACCGGTTCCCATGGCAACGCCAGCAAGGTCCACAGCGCTCACCCGGCCAGACATGAGGGTATCGGCAAAACCTGCCGCAGTAAAGGCCAGCTGGCCTATCCACACAGGGATAGCCAGGCGCAGCAGGATTCGGGTTTCCCGAAAAAAAATCCGGCTTGCGCCGGATGTTTCCATGGATTTCACAGTTTATCCCTCTAAGGATCAGGATCAGGGCAAGGCGCTGGATATCTGAGCAAAAGCGCTGTGGTTATGGATGGATTCAAAATTCTCCGCACTTACGGAAAACCAGGTGATATTGGCATCCTCCCCCAGTGTCAAGGCTACATCCCGCACAATATCTTCCACAAATTTGGGATTGCGGAAAGCCTGTTCCGTCACCGCTTTTTCATCCACGCGCTTTAAAACCGAATACACATCACTGGATGCACAGGCTTCAATGCGCTGAATGAGACCTTCAATCCAGAAAAATTTCCTGAAACGCACGGATACCGTCACCATACCCCTCTGAGTATGAGCGCCAATCTCGCTGATCTCAAGGGAACAGGGACAAACGGACATAATGGGCACCCGCACCGTGGAGATGAGATCGGTGCGGCCTTCCGCACAAATGGCCCCGGAAATGGTGCAGGTATAATCCATGAGTCCGGGCTCACCGCTCACCGGCGCTTTTTTTTCCACAAAATAGGGAAAGGTGACATCAATATGGGCCCGTTCCGCCTCCAGTAAGGTCCGCATTTCCTGCAGGATGCTGGAAAAGGACCGCAGAGACACCTCTTCACGGAAAAGGTGCAGCATTTCCACAAAACGGCTCATGTGGGTACCTTTGGCGTCATGGGGCAGGTCCACATACATGGAAATATCGGCAACGGTCTGCTGCCGACCCTTGTCCCGATCCAAGACGCTGATGGGATAACGCAGGTTTTTGATGCCAACCTTTTCGATGGGCAGATTGCGCTCATCACGCTGACGCTGTACGTCTTTCATTCCGGATCCTGCCCCGCATACGGGGTCCTTTCCCCTCCCTCCACAGCCTGCGCCAGCATGTAGTCCATGCGCACATTTCCCATGGATCTGAAAATATTACTTTTGATCTTCCGATCCTGGCGATAGAGGGTCTGTAAGAATCCCTTGACTTCACTACGCCGGGTGCGGCCTGCGGAAGGACAGGGATTGGTGAACACAGGAAACACATCCGGAAAATCCCGGGTGAGCTTGATAATTCTCTGCTCATCCACAAGGCTTAAGGGCCGGATGATATGAAAACGACCTTTGAACAGGTCCTGCCGGGGAACCATGGTTCCGATTTTCCCGGCATAGCACATGTTAATGAAAAGGGTCTCAATGATATCGTCTTTGGTATGCCCCAGGGCCAGGGTTTTGCAGCCCAGGTCTTCGGAAAGACGAAAAAGTCGCTTGCGCCTCATCAGGGCGCAGAGAAAACAGGGACTTTTTTTCCGGTTCTCCGCGCTGTGGGCCAGAGGGCCATGGGAAGTCTGCTCTACGGTAAGGTCCAGCCCCAGACTGCGGCACCATGTTCCAAGGGCTTCATGAAAACCGCCATCAAAACCCGGATCCACATAAATGGGATGCAGACTGTAGGGAATGGCAGAGATCCGCTGCCGATCCCGCAGCACCCGCAGCAGGGTCAGACTGTCCTTCCCACCGGAAAGCCCCACGGCAATCCGCTCTCCTGGCTCAAACATCTGATACCGGAAAGCGGCCTCACCCACAGCCTTTGAAATCTTGCCATAATTTTTATTCTTTTCCAGCAAGCTCAGTTCTCACCCTTTTTCCGGCCTTTGGTCTCCGCACACACCACCCGGCCTGCGGCAATCTCGCGCAGAGCCATAACCACGTCTTCATTTTTCGCCCTCTGCACAAGGTACTCCGATCCTTCCCGGAGCTGACGCACTCTTTTGGCCGCCATATGGACAAGCTGAAAACGGTTTTCCACCTTGGTCAGACAATCTTCAATGGTTACACGTGCCATATCGGTCTCCTTTTCCTATGGTCTACAGGATCTGCACCAGTTCGTAGCAACGTTTTCCGCCAGGGGCATCCACCACCACCTCATCACCAGGAATCTTGCCGAGAATGGCCCTTCCCAAAGGAGATGAAACGGAAATTTTCCCTTTACCGATGTCGGACTCATCAGGCCCCACCAGCTGATAAGTCACCTCATCTCCGGAATCCACATTCTCCAGGCGGATGCGGCAGCCAAAAACAACCTTATCCTTGGACAGTTTGGTCGGATCAATGATATCCGCATTGGCGAGCTTGTAGCTGAGTTCCGAGATCCGGCCTTCAATGAAAGACTGCCGCTCTTTGGCGGCATCATATTCGGCATTCTCGGAAAGATCGCCATGGGCGCGCGCCACTTCAATAGCCTCAATGGTTTTGGGCCTGTCCACGCTTTTCAGTTGCTCAAGCTCTTTTTTCAGACGCTCGTAGCCTTCCTTGGTGATGGGAATGCGTTCCAATGGAAAAACTCCTGTTTTCTTTGTTCTGGAAGATTGTACCCTTGTAAAAACTTTTTTGTAAGCAAGGACAAAATATTTTTACAGGATCGGCATAAAGTAAAGAAGATGAAGCTCTTCACCACATCCAGTGGTGAAAGGCTCCATCCTCTCATGAATTTCTTTCTCTGCTACCCTTCCCTGTTACCCCAAAACAGGGCCCATCTCATACCTCCCAAAAAAAGGGGGGGGGGACAGGACGTCGGAAAAACCCAGGGCCCACTTTCTCCTTGCCCGGACAGATCTTTTTCCGTCATTTTCAAAATCGGATCAGAGGCTTTCAGATTCTCCGGGCCGGGCCAGTCAGGGCTCACAGATATTTTTCAGCCAGCAGCTCTGCAATCTGGATGGCGTTGGTCGCAGCGCCTTTGCGGATATTGTCCGCAACAATCCACAGATTGAGACCGTTTTCAATGGATTCATCCTTACGGATGCGCCCCACCAGTGTATCATCCTGACCTGCGGCATCCATGGGCATGGGATAGCGCTGGGAGGCAGGGTCATCCACCACCCGCAGCCCCGGCGCCGAGGCCAGAAGGGAGCGAATGTCTTCCATGGAGAAGGCCTCCCGGGTTTCCACATTCACCGCTTCGGAATGGGAATAAAACACCGGAACCCGGACCGTTGTGGCCGTCACCCCTATGGATGAATCTTCAAGGATTTTGCGGGTTTCATTCACCATCTTCATTTCTTCTTTGGTATACCCATTTTCAAGAAAAACATCAATCTGGGGAAGACAGTTAAAGGCAATGCGATGGGGATAGACCTTACGGGGTACATCCATGAAATGAAGCATAGCCCGAGTCTGATCCAACAGTTCATCAATGGCCTTTTTCCCTGTTCCGGATACGGCCTGGTATGTGGAAACCACGATACGGCGGATCCCGTATTTCCGATGAATGGGTGTAAGGGCCACCAGCATCTGTATGGTGGAGCAGTTGGGATTGGCAATGATGCCCTTTTTCACGTACCCCGCAATGGCGTGGGCATTGGCCTCAGGCACCACCAGGGGAACCTCCGGATCCATACGCCAGGCACTGGAATTATCCACCACCACGCAACCCGCAGCCGCCGCTTTGGGAGCAAACTCCAGGCTGGGCCCCCCGCCTGCGGAAAAAAGGGCGATATCCACTCCTTTGAAGGCCTCCGCTGTCAACTCCTCAACGGCAATATCCTCCCCCTGAAACTTCAACGTACGGCCCACAGAACGCTTTGACGCAAGCAGCTTCAGATTTTTAACAGGAAAATTCCGGGATTCAAGGCCGCGAATCATCTCATTCCCAACCGCACCTGTGGCACCCGCGACGGCAATGTTGAACATCTTTCGGGACATGGCTTCCTCTGTCTCCTTAACACCATTGAACTGCAGTAGATAAAAAAGGGAACACGCTGAAAACGCGCCCCTGTCTTGTCCCACAAAAAAGGAATCCACCCCAGGTCAGGATTCGGGATGGATCCTCAAGGCGTCTTGCACGGTAGTCTGATGGATCAGCTGTCCAGCTTTTCTTCACCCAGGATATCTGCTGCAGCCCCTTCCTCGGTCTTTGACCTGCGCAGAAGCCCCAGGGGACCGGACAGGACATAGGAAAGGGAAATCAGAAAAAGGGCCACAGGTGGTTCGGCTGCAATAAAAACAAAGACCAGAATACAGGCCACAAGGACATGGAAGTTAAATCGCTTGAAAAGGCTGTGTTTCTTGAAACTACTGTACCGCACGTTGCTTACCATGAGAAAGGAAAGCACATAAAGCATGACCATGGGCACCACAGGCCATTCCACAAAATTCACCAGAGTGCGCTCACAGAGCAAAAGGGTGGTGGCCGCCATAGCCGCAGCACCCGGAATGGGAAGACCTGTAAAATCACTACCCGGAGCCGTATCCGCCATGGCATTGAAACGGGCAAGACGCAAAGCGCCGCATACCGTGAACAGGAAAGCCGCAAGCCATCCCAGCCGCCCCATGGGCTGCAGAGCCCAGAGATAAATGAGAAGGCCCGGCGCAAGGCCAAAGGAAATCAGGTCGGCAAGGGAATCATATTCCACGCCAAAACGGCTTGTGGTGTTGGTGGCGCGGGCCACCTTACCGTCAAGGATATCAAAGACAATGGCCACAAAAATGGAAATGGCCGCATTTTCAAACTGACCATTGATGGCCGCAATCACCGAATAAAAGCCACAGAAGAGATTCATGGACGTGAAAAGATTCGGCAATACATAAACACCTTTACGGGTACGGCTCATGGTTTTTTTCATTTCAGGCTCCCCAGGGTTGTGGTGCCCGCAAGGGTGCGATCCCCCTCCCTTACGAGGCACTCAAAATCAGGCGGAAGATAGAGATCCAGACGGGAGCCAAAACAGATGATGCCAAAGCGGACTCCCCGCGACACGCGATCTCCCTCCTGAACCTTACAGATAATGCGACGGGCCACAAGACCCGCTACCTGTACTGTCCAGAATTTCACAGCGGAAGGGGTTTCAATCAAAATGGCATTGCGTTCGTTTTCCTTTGCCGCCTTATCCAGATTGGCATTGAAAAAACGACCCGGCTGGTACCGCACTTCACGGACCATGCCATCAAAGGGAATACGGTTCACATGCACATTGAAAACCGACATGAAAATGCTGATCTGGAATGCCGGACCTTCACCGTAAGGCGAAGTTTCCACCCGCCTGGCCACCACGACCCTGCCATCCGCAGGTGAGACCCATGCATTGGGATCTGCGGGAATCAGCCGATCCGGATCCCGGAAAAACCAAAAGCAGAAAAGGCTTGCGCAGAGCCCAAGGCCCGTGAGCCAGTGCCAGCCGGAAAGGGCGGCAATGGCTGTGACAAATACCGCAACAAAAATAAAAGGATATCCAGCTTTTGCAATGGGAAAACCACTATCCGAAGGCGCATCCGGTCTTACAAATGCTTTCATGGGTCGTATACTGTCCATTCAGGGGGCGGTAGCCGTAAAAAATAGGACTCCGGAATACCTGGGTATTCCGGACGCCATGCGAGTTCATCGTCAGAGTCATGGGGGAATGTGCAAAACGAGGCGCCCATGAGATTCTCCTCATGGGACTTGGTCAAGATACCAAACCCATCCACGGGTGTCAATGGTGATGGGTTTTTGTTCCCAGGGCATCCGGTCCGCGCGGCTCCCCATGCGTTCAGCGGGGCAGATCCAAAGGAAGTTCACCGGGCCGATAACGGCGCAGCACCCCCAGGGTCTTTGTACGGGGCAATTCTTCAAAAAGGCCTGATTTTTTTGCGGTTTCATACACATACCAGGGTGCCTGGCCCCCGTCTTCGGGCCGTTCGAAGATATCATGCACCACCAGAAAACCGTCGGGCTGGATATGGGAAAACCAGCTTACATAATCCGTGTAGGCTGCGGCAAAGGTGTGGCCCCCATCAATGAAAACCAGGGAAAGCGGCGTGGTCCAGAAACGGGCGATGTGGGCCGAAGCCCCCACCACGGGTACCACCGTATCTTCAAGACCGCCCTCTGCAAGGGCGCTGCGGAAGAAAAAAAGGGTATCCATACGTCCGGTTCTCGGATCCACAAGATCGGGATCATGGTAAAACTCGCCGGGTTGCTGCTCTTCATTGCCCCGGTGATGATCGACAGAATAAAGGATACCGCCCCTCGCCCGGCATGCGGGCCCCATGTATAGGGCAGATTTACCACAATAGCTGCCGATCTCGAGGCAAGCCCCCCGCTCGCTGGCCGCATAGGCCAATTGAAAAAGACGTTCCCCTTCCTCAGGATCCATAAAACCTTTGGTTTTTTCGATCAGCTCTGCATTGTACACAAACCCCATCCTCTCATTAGAATTCCATCCAGGGTTCTTGGGGCAGGATTTCATAGAGAAGTCTTCGGCATCAAAGCGCCTTTTCTTTCAGGCTTCGGGATGGGACACGAGCACCTCTCTGGGTCGCGCACCATCCGCAGGGCCGATGACTCCCTCCTGCTCCAGGGTTTCAATGATACGCGCAGCCCGGTTGTACCCGATGCGCAGGTGACGCTGGATCATGGAAATGGAGGCCTGGCGGCTCCGGGCAACCAGAGCAAGGGCTTCATCATAGCGGGGATCCATGGCGGCGTCCTCCCCTTCATTCCCCCCATTTTCCCCATCCACGCCAAGCTCAGTTACTTCCATGACATATTCCGGTGCGCCCTGTTCCTTTAAAAAAGCAATCACCCGCATCAGCTCCTCTTCTCCGATATAGGCTCCGTGTATGCGCTGCAAACGCGCCGTACCCGGCGGAACAAACAGCATATCTCCGTTGCCCAGAAGGCTTTCCGCCCCCCCGGTATCCAGCACCGTGCGGGAGTCGATGCGTGAGGAAACCTGAAAAGCCATGCGTGTGGGAAAATTGGCCTTGATCACGCCAGTAAGCACATCCACCGACGGTCGCTGGGTGGCAAGAATAATATGAATGCCCGAAGCCCTTGCCATCTGCGCCAGACGGGCTAAGGCCACCTCCACATCCTTGGAAGCCACCATCATGAGATCCGCCAGCTCATCAATCACCACAACAATGTAGGGCAGTTTTTCCGCAAGCAGATCGTCCCCTTCTCCACTGTCTTCGGTTTCCTGACCGCCCTTTTCCTGAAGCACTCTGACCTTCTCATTATACTGGCTGATATTGCGGCAACGAAAACCCGCCAGCAGCTCATAGCGCCTTTCCATTTCCTTCACAGCCCAGAACAGGGCAGCGGTGGCTTTTTTCATGTCCGTGACCACAGGCGTGATGAGATGGGGGATGCCGTCATACACGGAAAGTTCAATGCGCTTGGGGTCAATCATGATCAGCTTCACCTCATCGGGAGAAGCCTTGAACAAAAGGCTTGAGATCATGACATTGAGGCCCACGCTCTTCCCCGCACCCGTGGCTCCGGCAATGAGCAGGTGGGGCATGCGGTCCATCTCCACGGCCACGGGCAGTCCCACAATATCCTTGCCCAGGCAGACCGTCAGGGGAGACCGGCTTTTCCGGAAGGCTTCAGAGACCACAATTTCCCGGAAGTGGACCATTTCCCGGACCGCGTTCGGAACCTCAATGCCAATGGCCGCCTTGCCGGGGATGGGGGCCACAATGCGGATGCTTAAAGCCTTCAGGGCCAGGGCCAGGTCATCGGCAAGGTTGGTGACTTTACTGATCTTGATTCCGGGAGCTGGCTGATACTCAAAGGTGGTGATCACAGGGCCAGGCGTCACCGTCACCACCCTGCCCACCACGCCGAAATCCGAAAGTTTCTGTTCCAGAATATCCGACTGCGCCCGTAAAAAGGCCTCGTCCACAGGGTGGATATTCTCAGGAATTTTTTCAAGGAGTTCTATGGGAGGCAGACGAAATCCACCCTCATTCCGCATCAGGGGAAATTCCTCCTGAACGGGACAGGGGCGGCTTTTGAGTTTTGCGGGCATGCGGGAGGCGATGAGTGGGGCATCTTTACCTTCTTTTTTCGGTACAGGGCCGGAAGGGAGGTTCGGAGTCAAAGCGGGTAAATCCCCTGATCCCGACAGCGCTTTATCCTTTCCCGTGGACAGGGCCAGGTTCAGGGACGACCCCACCCCAGCGCTTCGTCGCAGTCTCCCCAATTTTTGCCCCAGAATCCGAAAAAAAACACAGATTTCCTGCATGGCCTTCCAAAAAACCCTGCCCCCAAGGAAGAGACCTCGCAGCATCCGGCCTGGGGTCAGCCCCGTGGCCAGGGTAAGACCCGAAAGCAGACAAAAGAAAAGTACCAGAAAGGAACCCTGAACCTTTACATAGGATTCCAGTACATCCCGCAACAAACCAGCAACCAGCCCCGACATACCCAAGGTCGCATTGAAAAAGGGGTTTCCAGCGCCCAGAGCACCCGTGGCCAGTATCAGGAGCAGTCCTCCCAGGGCCCGTAAGCCCGGAGAAAAGGGATGCGGCCGCTGTTTCAGCACCCGCCAGGTACTCTCGCCCATGAGTACCGGAAGCCAGAAGGCCCCAAGACCAAAACAGCCCAGAAGAAAACCGGCAATCCACGCACCCACAAGACCAAAACGATTCTGCACGTCAAGCCCTCCCGTGGCGCGCAGAATGGAGGGATCCTCAGGATGGAAGCTGATCAGGCTCCCCAGAAAGAGAACCGCAGCAAAAACCAGAAAAAGTGTTGTAAATTCCCGCCGCATGGGCAAACTCCGCTAGACCTCGAAAATCTGGGCCAGAATGATGGGTCTCCTGCGGATGGTAAAATAAAAATACTGGCGCAGGGCCTTCTGCAGTCTCGATTTGATAATCTCCACCCGATTGGGCGTATCCGGGCCCACGTCCTCCACGATTTCCAGAATCACACACTGGGCGTCATCCAGAACATGGCCCGTCTCTGTCCAGAAAACAAAGCCTCTGGAGATCAGCTCAGGCCCATAAAGCACCACACCGGTTTCCTGATCAATGACCATGGTCACAACAGCAATGCCGTCTTCGGAAAGAATCCGCCTTTCCCGCAGCACACTCCGGCCCACATCCCCGATGCCCTTACCGTCAATGAGAATCCTGCCCGTATGCACCACAGGCCCCATGCGGCCGCCCTTTTCATCAAAAACCACACTCTGCCCGTTTTCCGCCAGAAGTACCCTTTCCCTGGGTATACCCGTTTCAACAGCCAGACGCGCATGGTGCACAAGGTGGCGGTATTCTCCGTGGATGGGTATGAAATATCGGGGCTTTGTGAGGTTCATCATCAACTTCAGTTCTTCCCGGAAGGCATGGCCCGACACGTGCACATCGGCCATTTTATTGTAAATCACATTGGCCCCTCTGCGGTAGAGGCTGTTGATGATGGCGGTGATGGCCTTTTCATTGCCCGGTATGGATTTGGAAGAAAGAATCACCGTATCCCCGGAACGGATGCGGATCTGCTTATGCGAGCCTTCCGCCATCCGGGAAAGGGCGCTCATGGGTTCCCCCTGGCTACCCGTGGTAATCATGATGATTCTCTCATCGGTATTCTGCCCCATCTGCCCGAGATCCATCTCCATGCCTTCGGGAACGGAAAGATAACCAAGCTCACGAGCCACCCGCACACTGAGTTCCATGCTGCGGCCATTGAACACCACACGACGCCCCATTCTCCGTGCAATGTCCACAAGCTGCTGGATCCGGGCCACATTAGAAGCAAAAAGCGCCACAATCACACGGCCCGGAGCGTCATGGATCAGCTGCTCCAGGGTGCGGCCCACGGTTTCGTCGGAAATGGTGTACCCCTCTTTTTCCACATTCGTGGAATCCGAGAGCAGAGCCAATACCCCTTCTTTGCCACAGAGGGCAAAGGCATTGACATCCGTGATCATGCCATCCACGGAATTGTGGTTGATACGAAAATCCCCCGTATGCACCACAAGCCCCTGGGGTGTCTGGATGCCCATGCCCACGCCATCCACCGTACTGTGGCTGACACGGATGAATCTCACGGAAAACACACCGATATCCAGAACCTCCCCGGGTCGGATCACCCGGAGATCCGCTGCCGTGGGATAGTCAAAATCTTCAAGCTTGTTGGCAATAATGCCCATGGTAAAAGCCGTTCCGTATACAGGAACGGAAAGCTCGCGCAGGAGGTAGGGCAGCGCTCCGATGTGGTCTTCATGGGAGTGGGTGATGAGGATGGCCCTTATTTTATGGGCATTCCCCCGAATATACTCCATGTCCGGGATGACGATATCCACGCCCAGCATATAATCTTCCGGAAACATCAGACCCGCATCCACCACGAACATGTCGTCTCCGTATTCAAAGACCATCATGTTCAGGCCAATTTCACCAAGTCCTCCCAGCGGTATGATCTTCAGCATAAAGGAATGCCTCCAGAAAAATTGAGGTGGGTTCGCCTCTGAGCCCTTTTCTTCATTTTGGAAAACAAAGCCCTGGAACATTCCTCCCAGGGCCATGCGATGCGCAGCACAGAAAAACCACAAAAAAACGCCATTGCCATGACAAAGGCACAATCAGGCAACAACCCCCGCTTCTTCCAAGAGGGCGTCCACCATATCCACAATCCAGTTCCGCTGCGCCTCCGTTGCATACCCCATGCAGGCACAATGCATGGTTTTTCGGGTACGGATCAGAAATTCACAGGAAAGGCGGGTTTCTGACAGATCGAGGGCCACAACATGGGGGGTACACCCCGTATGCAAACTCTGATCCGGGGTATACAGGGATTCGGGGACGGGGATCCAGTAAATTCCCCCCAATGCCGCCGCGCCATGGCGGGCTTCCAGAATCTTTTTGAGTCTTTCATACTCCTGAAGCCTCAGGGTATCCACAACATATTGTTTCATGCGCGTCCATCTTTTGTCTTCAATGGGCTGGTGAACAAATAAAATCCTGATATCTCTACCATGCTTTTCCCTTGCAGGCAAGGCGAAGGCCGGAAAACAGATAGACATTGCCATCCGCAAATGTTTCATTTATGAAGCTTGCTGTTTTCAGCCAAGGATCCGTCCAGGCGCGGAATCGGCCTTTTTCAGGAGAATCTGCATGCCCCCAGCATTTCTTATCCTCATTTTTTTGCTGCCCTATCTTGCCGCAACCGCCTTCGAGCATTTTCTTTCCTGGTGCAACGACCGTCATCAGGTGAGGCCGGAGACCCTGCCTCCCGTTTTCCGGGATACCCTGGATGCCATGAGTCTCTCCCGTATGCGCGATTACGCCAGGGATCGCAACCGCTTCAGCATCCTGCACCGCATCACCACGGATGTCGTACTGGTAAGCGCCCTCATGACCGGACTTCTTCAGGCCCTTGATCTCCGCCTGCATGGCCTGCATCCGGTGATCGCGGGTCTGCTTTTTTTCGGTTTCATCGGCCTGGCATCTTTCCTCATCGGCCTGCCCTTTGACTGGTCTCACGCCTTTATCATTGAAAAACGCCATGGGTTCAGCACCAAAACCCCCTTGACCTGGATTCTCGACCAGGTCAAGGGTCTCGCCCTTTCCCTCCTGCTGGGAACAGCACTGCTTTCCGGTATTCTTGCCATCTGGTTCTGGGCCGGGAGTCTCAACTGGTTTTTTGCTTTTCTGTTGGTCATGGGGTTTCAGCTTCTCATGATTTTTGCTTATCCCCTCTGGGTGGCTCCCCTTTTCAATACCTTCACCCCCCTGGCCGAGGGCCCGCTGCGCCAGAGCATTCTTGAACTCTGCCAGCGGACAGGCCTCGACGTAAAGGATATCCTTGTCATGGACGCTTCCCGAAGAACGGCCCACACCAATGCCTACATGGCGGGGCTGGGGCGAAGCCGACGGATTGTCTTTTACGACTCTCTTCTTCAAAAACATCCGCCGGAAGAAATCATCGCCATTCTCGCCCATGAAATCGGGCACTGGAAATTCCGCCACCTTCCCAAACAGATTTTCTTTTTCGGCTCAGCCGCCTTTTTGCTCTTCTGGCTTGCGGGAAAGCTCATGGACTGGCCCCTTCTCTATACGGCCTTTGGATTCGCCTATCCCCAGGCCCATACGGGCTTTTTCCTGCTGGCCCTGCTCTGGACACCCGCAGGACTTCTCCTCTCCCCCCTTTCCTGCGCCCTTTCCCGCCGCGCCGAATACAAGGCGGATGCCTTTGCCAAAAAAGCCTGCGGCTCCGGAAAAGCCCTCCAATCCGCACTGAAGCGCATGGCTAAGGACAATCTTTCCAATGTCAGCCCCCATCCCCTCTATGTTTTGTTTCACTACACCCATCCGCCGCTGGCAGAGCGGATCGCCGCCCTGGAAGACAGGGGATGCTGAAAATCTTACCCCCGGCCTTTATGCCAGAACATCAGAGAGTTTGCAGGCCCCATATCCCCCCCTCTGCCCGCCCTTCACAGGCTCACAGAAACGGTCTTATCCATCACCCGCTCCACCTCTTCCATGGTGGTGAGACCCCGCAGCACCTTTTTCAGGCCATCTTGGTACAAAGGTTTGAATCCCTGCATACAAGCCAGCCTTTCAATCTCCACAAGGGAGGCATTTCTTGAAATCAGATCCCTGATTTCATTGGAGATCAGAAAAATTTCGTGCAGGGCGATCCTTCCCATATACCCCGTAAAATTACAACGGATACACCCCTTGCCCTTATAAAAGAACACCCGCTCTCCCTTTTCCCGGATAAAATACCGATCCGCTTCTTCCTCGGATAAGGGATAGGCCGTTTTGCAGCTTTCACATATACGCCTCACCAGGCGCTGGGACATTACCCCCATAAGGGCCGGTGACACAATAAAGGCAGGCACGCCGATGTCCAGGAGCCGGGTTGTCGCCTGGAGGGCGGTGTTGCTGTGCAGGGTCGCCAATACCATGTGGCCCGTCAGGGCGGCCTGGCAGGCGATTTTAGCGGTTTCCAGATCCCGGATCTCACCTATGAGCATCACATCAGGATCCTGACGCAGAAAGGAACGAAGAACTGCGGCAAAATCAAGACCTATGGCCGCATTGGCCTGCACCTGATTCACCCCTTCAAGCCGATACTCCACAGGATCTTCCACGGTCAGGATATTGATTTCATCCGTGTTGAGACGCTTTAAAACGGAAAAGAGCGTGGTGGTTTTTCCCGATCCTGTGGGGCCTGTTACGAGAAAAACTCCGTTGGGCGATCCTGCAACCGCTTCGATATGGTGAAAGGTTCTGTGGGAAAAATCCAGATCCTCCACACTGGGAATCTCCCGCACCGCAAGCTGGCCCAGAAGCCGGAGCACAATCTTTTCCCCGGCAAGGGCAGGGGCTGAGGAAAAACGGATATCTATGGCCCTGTTTTTAAGCTTCAGGCTGATGCGACCATCCTGAGGCCTTCTTTTTTCCGTAATATCCAGACTGGCCATCACCTTGAGCCGCGAAGCCACAGGCGCCAGCAGGGGAAGATCCATCTTCAGCCGGGTCTGCAACAGGCCATCGATGCGAAAACGGATACGCACAAACTCTTCGCTGGGATCAATGTGGATGTCCGTGGCCCTTTCCTTGATTCCCAAAAGGATAATGCCACTGGTAAAATCAACAACCGCCTTGTCCCCGGCAATCTTTTTCAACTGCTCGTCGGTAATCTTGCTTGTACCCTTGAAAAGTGCGTTTTCCGCAATTTTATTGATAAACTCTTCCACACTTTCCCTGGATTGATACTGAATCTGAAGCGCGTCCTCAATGTCTTCCGGGAAGGTAAATACGGGACTGATGGGCATCCCCGCCACCCTTGCCGCATCTTCCAGCGCCGCAAGATCCAGGGGATTGGCCGTGGCCACGGTCAGGGCGCTGCCCAGCCGGTACAGAGGAATCATCCGTTTTTGCGTGGCAAACTCCCGTCTCAGGAGGGCAATGGCATCGGGCTGAAAAATACTTTTCACCAGATCCACATAGGCATAGCCAATGGCATCCCCCCACATCTTCCCAAGCATCCCTTTGGAGGCCACCCCTCCCTTGTGCAGAAACCTGAGAATTTCAAAATCATCACCCTTGAATTTTTCCCGAAGACTCTGCGCATCTTCTGAGGTAACAAACCCCAGGGCCACAATTTTCTGAATAAAGGCAGGATTATTCATGGATTTTGATCCTTATGGAGGGGGGAAGAAATTTTGCAGCGGCAATTTAAGTTTTCTGGCCTTTGTCTTTACCCTTAAGGCTGCTGAACATTTTACGGATCTGCTCCTGGGAAAGCTTACGATTCATGTCCTGCTTTTTAATCTCTTCGTCTTGCTCCACTTCTTTCATCAGGTCTGAAAGTTTATACCTTTCTCTCATGGCTTTTCTCCCATATCAGCGACAATCTGCAAGATGGCTTCCTTGAGTTCGGAATAGGGCGTGTCTTTACGGATATAATCATCCGCTCCTGCTTCAATGCACTTCGAAATGGTTCCCATATCTGCAACGGAGGTCAGCATGGCAATGCGCACAAGGGGAAACTTTTCCTTCATCTCGGAAATCACTTCATCTCCGTTTCGGATGGGCATGTTCACATCCATCATCACCAGATCCGGAAGCATTTTTTCCACAAGAGCCAAGCCTTCATCTCCGTTTGCCGCCTCGCCCACCACATCCAGCCCCACTCGCTGCAAAACAGACCGAAGGTAGGTGCGGATGTGGGCCTCATCATCCACCACAATGCACTGCACTTTTTTCATGTCATCTCCGTGGGAATGCGAAAACCGAACTCCGCTCCCCCTTTGCTGCCATTTCTGGCAAAGACTTCCCCACCATGGGCATTGACAATTCTTTTGGAAATGAAAAGTCCAAGCCCCGTACTCTTTTCCCCTGCTGTACTTTTCACGCTTAATGTACTGAAAGGCGCAAAGAGCCTGTCTTCCTCCCCTGGGGGAATCCCAGGACCCGCGTCTTGCACCTCAAAAAAAGCAAAACCCGCCTCAAGCCCCATGGAAACATGGATATGCCCCCCTGGATACGAATACTTGATGGCGTTTCCCAGAAGATTATCCATCACCTGGCTGATCTTACCGCTGTCAAAGGGGAAAAAAACCTTGCCTTCTCCTGAAATTTCCTCCATGCGGATATGTTTCTGATCCGCCAGGGGCTGGACAAGCTGGATGCGCGTCTTGGCAAGGCGCACAAAACAGGCTTTTTCCCTTTTCAGTTGCACAAGCCCTTCGGATACGGCGGAAAGATCCAGAAGATCATTCAAAAGATGCAAAAGCTCATGGGACGTTTTGGAGATCAGAGAAACAAAATCCCTTTGCCCTTCGCTCAGATCCCCCATGGCCCCATCCAGCAGCAGATCCGCAAACCCCCTTATGGAAGCCAAAGGGTTACGAATATCGTGGGCCGCCATGCCCATCAGACGATTTTTCTCCTGAATCAGATCCGCAAGACGCCTTTCCACCCTGGAATAATCCACCACAAGGGATCTTAAAAATTCTCCGATGATCCTCTCATCCACGAGCCTGGCCCTTGCTTCAAGCAGATCCATCATCGCCTGGGCAGAAGCTACCTCCCCAGAATCCTCTGCCTGTAACACCGGCTTTGTGAATAAAAAAGCATCCATGCTTTCAGGCCTTACGCGCCAGGAGGGCATCAATGTTACCAATTTTCTCATAAGGAATGTTTTTCAGAAAACGATCCACGCCTACGTTTTTCAGATCCCGAAGCCGCTTCACCAGCATCTGGATGGATTTGAAATCCCTGATGATCCCGCCATGCTGGGGCGCAATCAGGGTAAAGGGGATCCCGGAAATCACCTCCATGGCGTAGCGCAGGGCCCTTTCCGATGTCATGATTTTCTGATGAAAATCCAGAATATCCATGACCGGACAGATTTTATTCAAAGACCTGCACCGCCTCTCATCCTCCATCTCCAGCGCACGCTCACACCGAATGCAGTCTTCTTCAAAATCCAGATAAAAATCCGTATGCACACCATAACTCCCAAAGATATCACTGGTGAACAAAATTCCCGTTTTCTCATCAAAGGTGATGAAATTCCCTTCGGAATGGGCGTAGGGCGTATAATAAAAACGGAGCGTCCGGCCTGTCCTGAAACGAAAGACCTCCCGCACACTTTCAGTGGAAATAATTCTCGATCTCGCTCCGTAATGGCGGATGAACATGATGTTTTCGGATTTTGATAAAATCTGCAGATCCTCTTTTTCTATCATGTCCTCCATATGCGGAAGACTGCCGCAGAGATCGGGATCATAGTGCTGATAAATGAGGGCGGAGATCTGGCTCGGATGGATCCCCGTTTTCAGAATTTTCATCATGACCTGGGGGAAATCCGGTCTGCTTCCGCCATCAATCAGAACCGCTTCCTCCCCTTCCACAATGAGATAGGGGTTGCAATGGAGTCCCGCCGGTCTGTCATAAAAACCCACCCAATAGACCCCAGCGCCCATATGCACCGGTTCGTACCGAAAAAGCTCTCCTCCGGAATCCACTGCCAAGCCCCCCTTTTCAGATCAGGCCTCTCCATCGCCGCACCCAGACAAGCCAGTCCATCCTTACATTTTTTTAAAAATCGCCCTGGAGCCCCTTGCCTTCAAAGGGTTTTCCTGTGCTCTGGCAATGGGCCAGCAACGCATACACCTTAAAAATTCTTTCTGGCCCCGGATTTTCCCCCAACGCTTTCCGGATGCGTGAGGCAAGGGTTCCTCCGGTAAGCCGCTCTTCCACAAGCCCTTTATCAAAACCAAGCTCCGGGCAATGACCTGCCAGTTTCTCATACCAGATTTTCCAGAGATCCCCTGCCTGTACGGGCGAGGAAAGACCATAGAGCTTTAAAAGTGAAGGGGATGTGATCTGCGCATCCTCCCCCCTGGCAATGGTTTCGTGCAAAAGGGCGGCGAGGGTTTGCGTTTCCGCTTTTTTCTGGGTCTCAAAGGACGCCAGTCTTTCTTCCACAAACCCCCGTACCGCCGCTGCCACAAGGGCGATCACAGCCAGATCCATCTCCACGGCTTCCTGGGTGTCCACAAGACGAATCTCAATGGCGCTGCGATCAAAACGGGCAATGGCTCCCCGCGAGTTCAGCCACTCCCCATGGAGAATCCCCGAAGGATCCAGGGGTGCAATGGCCTTGTACATGGGCTCCAGGATCTCGTTTGCATAGGCTTGGGGACCAAACACCGCCTCTGGGATGATATGCCCTGCAATCTCGGGCACCCTGGCCTGGTTGTGCCTGTACACAGAAAGCCTTGTATCGCTGAGGCCCGTAAGCCTGCCGTCTGCCATGGGCGTACTGGCGCAGAGGGCGGGAATCAGTGGAAGTACGCAACGGATGGCCCCATGCAGGCGGCCGAACTCCTCCGCCCCGCAAAAGGGGAGATTTAAATGAACGCTCTGCAGGTTGACCCAGCCATGACCCCGGCAGTCAAAAATCCTGTCATAGGCCCTGTAGATTTCCCTTTGCCCATAGGGCCAGAGAACCGCTTCCCGAAAAGGGTCCATGAAAGGATGCATGCCCGTCCCCAGGAGCCTGGCCCCCAGGGGGGCAAGGCGGGCCTGAACATGATCCACAGCCAGACGGAACGGCTCCATGAGGCCGGAAAACTCCCTCACAGGGCCGTCGGTCTTGAATTCAATCACATGGGCGGCCAGTTCATTGGAAATCCGTACGCCATCGAGGGATCTCTCATTTTCCACCTGACCCGTGGCATCCTGCAACAGCCTCTCCGCAAGGGGGCGGACGCAAAGGGTTTTTGCGTCCACAATCATCAGCTCAATCTCAATGCCATACCCTTCAAAAAGGCCCAGCGCCTTCATCGGCTGCCCTTTCTTCGCATCACTTCATCATAAAAGTGCGCCATGATCCGGTCATAGAGCCCATCCTTCAGAACCGCATCCTCAATGCCCACATCTATATTGGGATTATCGTTGATCTCAATTACATAGGCTTTACGACCAATGAGTTTCACATCCAGTCCGTACAAACCGTTCCCCACGAGCCGGGCCGCTTTCAAGGCGGTTTTCAGCACCACTTCAGGTACAGCACCAATGGCCAGTGTTTCCGCATCTCCCAATCGGTTATCCCCGGTTTTTTCCCAGTTCACAATCTGCCAATGACTTCTTGCCATGAAATATTTGCAGGCAAACAGGGGTTGCCCCCCCAGCACACCGATACGCCAGTCAAATTCCGTAGGCGTGAAAGCCTGGGAAATAATGAGGTCCGAGCGTTCCAGAAAGCGCTCCGCCTCCCGCAAAAAGGCCTCCTTGTCATCCACCTTCACCACTCCTTGGGAAAAAGCGCTGTCCGGTTGTTTGAGGATGCGAGGCCAGGAGCCCGAAAGGGCTGCGGAAGCCAGATTATGGCGGGAAATGATCCTGGTTTCAGGAGTGGCAATGCCATGGTGGGTTAAAAGCTCTGCCAGATACACCTTATTGGTGCACTTGATAATGGATAAGGGATCGTCAATGACCACAAGCCCTTCAGCTTCCGCCCTCTGGGCAAAACGGAAGGTATGATGATTCACGGAAGTCGTTTCCCGGATGAAAAGGGCATCAAAAAAACCGATGCGATGGTAATCATGCCGGGTGATGAGGCTCACATTGAATCCCGCCCGCTGCCCTGCCTTGACAAAACGTTTCAGGGTCGCCTGACTGGAAGGCGGCATTTTCTCTTCCGGATCCATGAGAATGCCAAGGTCGTAGCCCTTGCGCTCTGGTCTTTTGGGACGGGAAGTCGGACCGGCCAGATAGGCTTCGGCAAAGCGTACCAACTCAGGAAAGTGATCATCCGGAATTTCACTGACCCCGATCATGCGGATGGTCCGGAGCTGCCACTTGTCCTCCTTTTTCACAAAATGCACCCGCAAAAGAGGGCACTGAAAAAGGTTAAAGATTTCCATGGCAATGCGATCGTAGCGTTTGGCAAGGTTTCTGCCGAAATAAATACTCAGCTCAAAGTCTTCGGCATGCAGATGTCCAAGACTCTTCTGGATCATCCGGTCCAGATCTTCTGTGACAAGGCGCACCACGGGCATGGACTTGATATCCTGCACAGCTCCGATGGTGGGAAAGGCCTTGTGACCCCGGGCCGCAGCCAAAAGGGATACATAATATCCCGTGGATTGGTAGCGGTATGATCGACAGAGGTTGAACACCCGGGCGCGTTTCATGGTAAGGAAGCGCGCATCCATCAGATAATCCCGGGATCCCACTACTTCGGCTCCCGAAATGGAGACAGGCCACCTTGCAGGCATGTCCACCACAATAATATCGCTCATGAACGAAAGACCTCCTGTTCTTTTTCCGGAACGAGGATGAGAAGATTGGCGTCAAAGGTCAGAACACCCAAAAGCACCGCATGGATCAAACGGCGCATGTCCACAGCATAGTAAGGTCCATAGTATCTCGGATTAACGGTATAGGGGTCTGCGATCAGCACCTTTTTCCGGACACGGTCATAGCCCCGTAATACCACAAAATGCCCGCTGGGACGCCCACGGAGATCATCATCCTTGCTGGTTTCCGGAACCTCCCGCATACAATTGTACAGGTATGTGGCTGAAAGGCCGGTAAGGATGGGGACGCCGCTGTCCAGATAGCTCCGGATCAGCCTTGCGGTAAAATCCCGGTAGCGGATTTTACCTCCCAGTTCAAGAAAATGCAGATAGCCTTCCGTCGCACTGCGGAAGGCATGATTTCTTCTGTGGGCCATCTGCCGAACAAGACGACCCTCCAGAAATGTCCCATCCACATCCCGGTCTCCACGGATTCCCTTAAACCAGGTGGGGTCAAACATCTGAAGATCGTTGGTATACAAGACCGCGCGATAGCCTCGTCTCAGGGCATGGCAGCCCAGATGTACGGCAAGGGTCCCCCCGGTGTCCACCCGCCGCACTTCCGCAAGGACGCTCTCCATGGATACCGGCTCCGACTCCCAGTAGCTGTAGATGGCGTAAAGACAGGTAGGCCCACAGCTTTCATCATCGGGCTGGGGCAGAATACTCAAAGGAAGCCGGGACGTCATGGGTTTCTCCCAGAAACGAACGATAAGGATCTTTGATAAGAAACTTCTTCATGGAAAATCAGTTGGGTATGAATCCACTCCTGGCGGGCGCTTTCCCTGTTTTTTTTAGTTTACGCCAAGGCATGACAAAAAAACAGGGGGGATTTTTTTATTCTTTCCATTTCCTTTTAAGCCTTTATGCTATATTATAAAACAGCGTTTAAGAATGTGGGGTTACAAAGAAAATCCCATGGCAGCAAAGGAGGTTTCCCATGATTCAGCCCATCTCAGGTTTCAATTCCTATAGCGTATCCCAGATCCAGCCCACATCCCCGCGTCCTGTCCAACCCCAGGAAATTCCCCGGCAGGTCCAGGAGCAAACCCTGCAGGATGCGGCGATTTATGAGCCCTCCAACCAGGCTCGGGAAATGGTGGCTGCCGGTTATGGACCTGACGCTGCGCTGAGAACGTCTGGTGCTGAAACCGCGCAGGCCCTTTCCGCTTCACAGGAAAATACCCCGCCCGCAACGCCTTCTCCGGCCCAGAGGGCACAAGCCCTTTACCAGCAGCCGGAAAGCGTGATCCGCGAGTTTACACGCTCTGCGGGCCAGTCCATGCCGGGTCAGCAGGTGGATATCATGGTATGACCCCCTGTAATGGTGCTGAAGGGATAAAAAACGTTTCTGGCGTCTTCTTCTCAAAAATACCGATGCGGGTCAAAGCAAAATCGTAACGGACCGGATCTTCAGGTGCAAACCGGGCAAAAGCCCGGGTAATTTCCCTTGTGGTTTTTATATCCCCTGATTTCCGGTCCGTCATTTTTCCGGAAAGGGCAATACGGTGCATATGCACATCCAGAGGGACCAAAAGTCTTCTTGGGCCCACATCCTCCCAGATCCCCACATCCACAGCATCCTTTCTCACCATCCAGCGTAAAAAAAGATGGAGCCTTTTGCAGGCGCTTCCCTTGTCAGGCCGGGGCAGCAGATGGCCCGGATCCGCAGGCGCATCACGCAGAATTTCCCCAACAAAGCCCGTAAGTCCTTCCAGAATATCCCCTCCTCTGTCGTGCAAGGCAAAGGCCGCACGCAGACTCCCATGACGGACAAGAACCCCGCGAATTCCCCCCATGAGACCGGCCATATGCCCCCCATGGGCAAATCGGTGTCGGAACCCTGTGAAATGTCTTTCCAGCACGGCCGGATCCTGATCGCACAGCCAGTCTCCGGGCCGGGGTCCTGTAAGGCTGAAAATCTTCTGAAGACTTTTAAGAATCTGCTCCACCCGGCCATAGGCCATGAGACCCGCCACAAGTCCGGCGACTTCCACATCCACAGAATTTTCAAAGGCGTAGAGCGTTTCCAGAGGATCGGGATGCACAAAACTGCGATGGGTGTAACGCTGGTAAAGATTTTCAAGAACCTCATGGTCCAGATTCATACAGCATCCTTTCTGCGGCAAAGGAGCGGACTCCCCAGGGTCAGACAGGTAAAAAACTCACCATAATCGATCCCAGGGCCCTGTGGGTGTGTACCGGGCCTCCGGCCCCTTTTTCCCGAACACAAGATGGATGGCGCCGCCCTGATCCGTACGCAGGACAGCCGTCCCTCGGGCTTCCAGCCGTCGCAGCACAGCCACAGAAGGGTAATGGTAACGATTCCGGGTACCACAGGAGATCAGAACCATGGCGGGATTCACCTCCCGGAGAAAAATATCCGTAGTGGAAGTCCGGCTGCCATGATGCCCTGCCAGAAGCACATCGGAAACCAGATCCTTTCCGTATCGGCCCGCATAAAAAGCCTCGGCCTCACGTTCCGCATCTCCGGTAAAAAGCATGCTGCCCCCCAGGCTTTGCATGCGAAAAACCAGAGAAGCGTCATTCACACTGGAAAAAATCCGGTTCTCCGCCCCAAAAAAATGAAACCGCACATCCCCAAGAAAAAAGACCTCTCCTCCCGGAGAAGGATGTCGGATACGGGTTCCCTGGGCTGCGAAGGTTTCCGCCAGAGCCCTTCCCAGGGGCTCTTTCAGACCTGCCTCAGATATCCACAACTCTCCAACCCGATACCGCCCGGCAAGGTAAAAAAAACCCTGGATATGATCCGCGTGGGGATGGGAAACCACCAGGGCGTCAATGGTGCGTATTTTCTGAAAATCCAACCAGGGGGAAAGAATAGCGCGCCCCGTATCCAGGGAATCGGCCCAGGGAAAACCGCCACCGTCCACCAGTATCACACCGCCGCCGGGCAGACGGAGCCCCGCAGCAGAGCCTTGTCCCACATCAAGAACGGTGACCGTAGGCTGGACGGGCCCCAGACGGGCAAGCGTCCAACGCACGCCATTGGCTCCAGAGGCCAAAACCAGGAAAAAAGCCAGAAGCAGACGCCCACGCGGCCAGCCCCCTTCCTTTGGAAACCCCAGCCAAAGCAGCAAGAAGCCATAGAGAAGCCCCACCTCCACCAGGGTGATACCCCCACGGAGAACGGCAAAATCCGGCCGCGCACAGATTCTCGCCATGCCATTACCCAGCATGACAAGCAAACCCGCCCCATGAAGCAAACCATGCCCCAGATCTGAAAACAAGGAGAGAAAAAGCCCTGCCATCCCCAGCGGAAGGGCCAGCATACCCATGAGGGGTACCATGACAAGATTCACCCAAGGCCCCACCACGGATACTTCCCGAAACACAAACAGACAGATCGGAGCTGTAAAAAGGGCTGCAAAAATTGAGGTTTTGCACAAACCCGAAAGTCCCTTTCCCAGTCCGGCCCTTCCTGGGGCCCCATGAATGGAAAGGGGGTAGCGTGAAAAGCCCAGAATCAGGCCTGCCACGGCGGATACACTGAGAAGAAAGCCCGTTTCCACAAGCCGCTGGGGATTCTGGGCCAGAAGAAGGCCCACGGCAAGCCCGAGGAGACTCCATACATCGGTCGTGCGGTGCATGACCAGTAACCCTAAGCCTCCTGCCACCATAATCACAGCCCGCAGCGCCGAGGGCGCGCCCCCAGATATCAGGGCGTAAGCCACAGCCAGAGTCAGGGCGGGCAGGGCGGCAGCCCTGGCCGTGAGACCTTGCTGGGTCAAAATGGGAAAAAAACGAAAAAGACGTTCCGCTCCCCAGAAAACCGCTCCGGCCAGCAGGCCCACATGCAGACCCGAAATGGCCAGAAGATGCCCAAGCCCACTGCGGGCATAGGCTTCCCGCAGGGCAGGTTTCAGAAGGCTCCGGTCTCCGATGAGCATGGCCCTCAGTACGGCAGTGGCATCCTCATCCCCAACGGCCTTGTGGATCTTTTCCCCAAGGCCCAGTCGGAAACGATCCACCCGCGCTCCCCATCCCCCAGGAGCCGGGTCCAGCACCTTCAGATCCCTGCCGCGGCACCAGATGCGGCCGTATACGCCCCGCCCATGCTGAAGGCTTCGAAAATCAAAGCCTCCGGGGTTTTCAAAGTTCTCAAAGGGCCGGATTTTTCCCTCAAAACGCACAAGACTTCCCGGAAGGGGTATTTCCAAGGCTTCCACCAGCGTGAACAGCAGCCTTCCCTGAATCTCTCGCCTTTCATCCCCCGGGCCTTTCACATGCACATCTTCCAGAAAGGTCTGGACTCTTCCCTGTCGAGGCTGGGGCAAGCCCTGAATACGCCCCTCCACCACCAGGGTCTTCTCCCCTGCAAAGGCAACAAGGGCCCTGGCCTGCTCTCCTGAGAGATGCACTCCAAGGCCAATGGCGTGTCCCATCATTAAAAAAACCCCAAAGGGCAGAAGGCTGAAAAGACTTCTGCCAGGAGGATTGCCATGTTCCGGTTTTTTCGGATCTGAGGGGAAAAAACGGGGAAGAAAGAAGAAAATCGGAATAAAAAGCAAAAGAAGAAATCCGGCAAGCCCCAGAGCCCAGGGAAAGGAAAGGGGCCAGAACCTTGCCCAGAAAATACCCGTCAAAAAGGCCAGCACCAAAGGGAGGGCAGGCCTTTTCCAGAATACATCCGGATCAACGGATACGGCGGATACGCGCCCCAAGTCGGCTGAACTTTTCCTCAATGGCCTCATACCCTCTGTCCAGGTGGTAGACCCGATGCACCACCGTGGTATTGGTGGCCACAAGGCCCGCAAGAATCAGAGAAGCGCTGGCCCTCAGATCTGAAGCCATGACCGGCGCACCGGAAAGCTCTTTCACACCCCGGATCTTGGCCGTATTGCCCGCATGAAGGCTGATGGCCGCTCCCATGCGCTGGAGTTCGCTCACATGGATGAAACGATTTTCAAAAATGGTTTCTGAAATGACGCTGGTGCCTTCGGCCATGCTGAGCAGCACCATGAACTGAGCCTGCATGTCCGTGGGAAAACCCGGATAGGGCTGGGTGGTGATGTCCACACTCTGAATGACCTCAGGCCCCCGGACACGGGTCCAGTCCGGTCCTGTTTCCACAGAGGCTCCCGTAGCGCGCAGCTTGTCAATCACCGCACGAAAGTGATCGGGGTTGCAGTCCCGCACCGTCACATCCCCGCCCGTCAGAGCACCGGCCACAAGGAAGGTGCCCGCTTCAATGCGATCCGGGATGATGGTGGTACTGACGGGTTTCAGGGAGGACACACCCTGGATGATGATCTTGGATGTCCCCGCCCCCTGCACAGAAGCTCCCATGGCATTCAATACATCGGCCAGGGCCACAATTTCAGGCTCCCGGGCAGCATTGCGCAGAATGGTTTCGCCATCGGCCAGGGATGCGGCCATCATGAGATTTTCCGTTCCCCCCACAGTGGGCATATCAAAGCAGATGTCCGCACCCTTCAGACGGTGAGCTTCGGCTTCCACATACCCATGGTGCAGACGGATCCTGGCTCCCATGGCCTCAAGTCCCTTGAGGTGAAGATCCACAGGCCTTGCGCCAATGGCGCAACCGCCGGGCAGGGAAACCCGGGCACGGCCCAACCTTGCCACCAGAGGACCGAGAACCAGGATGGAAGCCCGCATCTTTCGCACCAGGTCATAGGCGGCTTCCGTTCGGTTAAGGCCCTGGGCGTCCACCGCAACCTCCCCCTCCCCCTGCCTTGTGACGCTGCAACCCAAGTCTTCCAAAAGAAGAAGGATGGAGTCAATGTCTTTAAGTCTTGGGACATTTTCAAAGGTGCAGGTTCCTTCCACCAGAAGGCTTGAGGCCAGAATGGGCAAGGCCGCATTTTTGGCTCCGCTGATGCGCACCTCTCCATGCAGGGGAACCCCCCCCTTAATTTCTATACTGTCCATGCCCTATCCCTTGTCAGAAACTTCCATAACTGTGCAGACCCGGAAGAAAATTAACGCCAAAATATGTAAACATCACGGCCATGAAACCCAGAATGGACAACCAGGCCACCCTGCGCCCCGTCCAGGCGCGCATGAGACGGGCATGGAGCAAAACCGCATAAACGATCCAGGTGATAAGGGACCAGGTCTCCTTGGGATCCCAGGACCAGTAACTGCCCCAGGCGGAGTTGGCCCAGACGGAACCTGTGATGATGCCCAGGGAAAGAAAAAGAAAGCCAAAAACAATCATGCGGTAGGTGAGGTCATCCAGTATGGCCGGATCCGGCAGACGGCTGAGCAGCCCATCTCCCTGGGCAGGCCTGATAAGATACATGACACTCGTGACAAAGGCCAGGGCAAAACCTGCGTACCCGAGAAAACAGGTCACCACATGGATGGTCAGCCAATTGCTTTTCAGGGCCGGAACCAGGGGGCGGATCTGATCTGTGACATTGGGAGACAAAGAGGCATAGGCAATGGCCAGAAAAACCAGAGGTCCAAAAAAGGCCCCCACTTCCCGGCGTCCGGTCCTCCACTCCACAAAAAGGTATAAAATGGCCATGGTCAGGGCAAAAAACACCAGGGACTCATACAGATTGGAAAGGGGAATCCGGCCAATGCCCATCTGATAGCTTTCCGCCCAGCGCAGGCAGAAACCCGCCGTGTTCCCCAGAATCCCCGCGATCCAGAGTGCTGTGGCGCTTTTACCCAGAACGGGTTTGTGAAACAGCCAGGCGGAAACATACAGCAGCGCGGCAGCGCCGTATACAAAGGTCACCACGGAAAGAATCCAGGAACTGTTCATCGGCTTTCCTTCAAAAAAGAGAGGTTAGGGTTGCAGGCCTTGGAAACCCAGCTTTTCAGCGATGGTCGCAAGTTTTCTGTCAAGATCCGGCCGATTTCGGTTGGCAGTGCCGCTTAAGGTATACCGCACTCCTCCGTTTTCGGCTTCCATCAGGATAAAAATCTGGCGATGGGACATGAAAAAGGCCGCCCAGCACCCCGCAAGCATGAGGATGAAGCCCAGATAGACAAGGCCTACACCAGGATCCCGACTTACCTGCAGTCCTGTGAAATAAACCGGCTCAAAATCCTCCACTTCAAGGGCAAAACCCCTTTCCCCCATGCGCATGCGATCAAAGCCCGGATGACGCCTTGGCAGCACCAGGGTTTCCCTCCCGCCCTCGGCATTTTCATAAAAGCCAAGGAAAGTGGGCCCGAGATTGTGCCCCCGGAGACGGAAGTTGTCCATGAAATTCATCAGCACGATATGGCCCCCCCCTGCAGGGACGGCAAGGGGCATCCCCACTTCTGCTGTCAGAAAAATCGGGTCCCCGGCCTCGGGAATCAGCTTCAGGGAAACGGCCCGGGCCGCAGCGGTCCCATAGCTCGACTGATACATGCGAACACCCTTATAGGTCAGAGGATGGTTGACCCGGATATCCTCGGTCATGATTTTCTCCCCCTCCTGGCCCAGCAGGGTCAGGGTGGAGCGATATTCCCTGGGGGTACCGTCGGGATAAAAACGTACGGAAAAGGCATCACAGCGGATGGAAAATCCCACATCCTTGGTACCTCCGCTCCCCCGGAGCCGGATCTCATGGGCGGTCTCCCCTTCCGGAATATTCACAAATCCCGAAAAACCAAACAAGGACCCCACAAGCCCCCCCGCAAGGAGCAGCAGCACGCTGAGATGTACCCCATAAACCCCAAGTCGGCTCCAGCGTCCGGATTCCGCATGGACCAGGCGCTCCCCGCTGCCATGGATCTGGGCGTTTATGCGCACACCCCAGCCTGAGAGAACACGCCTTGCCCGCTTCTCCGCCATATCAAGACTTTCCTCTGCATAAAAACTCCGGGCATTGGACAAGCCCCGCACCCGCTCAGGGAAAGGAGGTTTCGGTTTTCTCCAGACCAGGCGCCATACCCCGGGAAGCCTTTCAATGGTGCAGACCGTAAGATTCACCGCCAAAAGCACCAAAAGGAGCTGAAACCACCAGGAACGATACATGTCATGCAAGGAAAGCTGCGCCATCACCTGACCCCAGATTCCTTCCCCAGCCGGACGCAGCATACCTGGTTTCTGGGGAATCAGAGTTCCCACCACCGAGGTTGCAGCAAGGAGCAAAAGCACCACAACGGAAAGCCGTACGGATGCAAAAAAGAGCCAGACCTCTCGGATGCTCCCCCCATGTTTCTTCTCTGTCGCCCTGTTTTCTTGCATTCGGATCTGTCCTTCATCTTCCGGATGATTGCCGGTATTGTTTTTTTGCATCCTGCGCGGGCAGGAAAACGGTTGGAGTGAGGTGCCAGAAGCCTTGCCCTGTACCCCTGCCCTTTGCCGGACAAAAGGCCCTATTTTCCTAACAGAAGCCTTGATCTTAGGCAAGTCATGCTCTCAAAGCCCCAGGCCCCCTCTGCCCCCCATATCCTGCTCCATTTGACAAAACCTGCGCCTGCCCTTAATTTTTCCCGAATCATGCACAAGGGCATGGATATCGCATTTACATTTTTTTACAAAGTTATCCGGAATTTTTTCTCTTCCGTATGCCCCGCCGCGTCCTTTGCAGCCCTGTCCACAAGCGGCTTTCAGATCCCCCAAGTCCTGGGAAATCCACAAGCTGAAAAGCCCTGAAAACCGGGTTCTGCCTCAAGCCATGCGGGGGTCTGCCAGGGGAAAAAGTACCGGACAACCATCCGCGCAGGAGACGTATTCCATGATCGAAGTCAAAGGCCTGACCAAGCATTTCGGCGCCAAAAAAGCCGTGGATGCCATCTCTTTTTCTGTGGAAAAGGGAGAAATCCTGGGCTTTCTCGGCCCCAATGGCGCAGGGAAATCCACAACCATGCGCATGATCACCGGCTATATTCCCCCCACTTCCGGCACCGCGTTGATCGGAGGTTCGGACATCCGCCAGGATCCCATACGAGCAAGGCAGAAACTTGGCTATCTTTCCGAGACAGCCCCCGTTTACCCGGATATGACGGTCCGGGAATTTCTTCTGTTCTGCGCAGAAGTCCGCGGTTTTTCAGGAAAAAATAGAAACCAGGCCGTGGAGGCCTCCATGGAGCGCTGCTTTCTCAAAGGCGTGGGCCATGAGCCCATCCACACCCTTTCCAAGGGGTATCGCCAGAGGGTCAGTTTCGCCCAGAGCATTCTCCACGATCCTGCCTATCTCATCCTCGACGAGCCCACGGATGGCCTGGATCCCAACCAGAAGCATGAGGTGCGTCAGATGATCCAGGCCATGGGCGAAGCCAAGGCCATTCTCATATCAACGCATATTCTTGATGAGGTGGAAGCCCTCTGCCCCAGGGTTCTCATCATTGCGGAAGGCCGCATCGTCGCCGATGACAGCCCTGAAAATCTGCGTCGCCGCGATCCGGACCACGGGGCCTGCACCCTTCTTCTCAGGACTCCTGCTCCTGCGGATTTTGCGGCAAGGCTGAGCGCTCTGGGCGAAATACAGCCCGTATCCTCGGATCCCTCAGGCTCCCAGGCCCTTCGCTTTCATATCCGGCCCCGGAATCCAAGCGCCAATCCTTCGGCATCCATTGAAGCCCTGTGCCGGGAAATGGGCCTTGGCATCGCAGAGCTCTTCATTTCCCCTGGCAGGCTGGATACGGTATTCCGGATGCTCACCCTTCCCTGAGCTTTCCTGGATCAGGCCCGCATCCCCCAATTTTTCAAAGAATCTGATTTCCCACATGAAGGAGACATCATGCCCTTACCATCCATCCACTCCATCCGGGCCGTATGCAAGCGGGAGCTTGCCCATTATTTCACAACGCCCATCGCCTATGTCTTTCTTGTTATCTTTCTTCTGCTTCAGGCTTTTTTCACCTTTTACGTCAGTCGTCTCTTTGAGTCTGGCCAGGCCGATCTCAGACCTTTTTTCGACTGGCATCCCTGGATTTTTCTCTTTCTCATACCCGCTGTATCCATGCGGCTCTGGAGCGATGAGCGCAGGCAGGGAACTCTGGAGCTTCTCCTCACCCTGCCCCTCAGTCTCAGCGAAATCATCATCGCAAAATTCCTTGCGGCCTGGGCCTTCATCGGGCTTGCTCTTTTTCTCACCTTCCCTGTGGTGCTCACCGTTCTTTACCTCGGAAACCCGGATCTTGGGGCCATCTTCTGCGCCTATCTCGGAAGTTTTTTCATGGCCGGTGCCTTTCTCAGCATGGGAATCTTCACCTCCGCCCTCACCCGCAGTCAGGTGATCAGCTTTGTCTTAAGCCTCACCCTCTGCCTCGTCTTTGTCCTTGCGGGCTATCCTCCGGTGCTGGACATGCTGGGAGCCAACGCCCCCAGGGCTCTGGCCGCCTTTATTGCGGACTTAAGCCTTCTGTCCCGTTTCAACACCTTTGCCCGGGGAATTTTTGATCTCAGGGATCTTGTCTATTATCTTTCCTTTATGGTTTTCATGCTTGCAGCCAATGGCCTTGTTCTGACAAACCGCAGATCCTGATGGCCCATGCGCCCCACTTTTCACATCGTGACGGAGTCGACCATGCCAGACACACATAAAAAACTTTCCGGAAAAACCCTGGGCTTCAGCCTCACCGGCCTTGGCCTTCTTCTTTTTGTCCTGGTTCTCATCAACCTTTCATTCTCCGGTCTGCGCCTGCGATGGGACGCCACGGAAGATAAGATCCACTCCCTTTCGCCAGGAACAAAAAACATCCTCGCTTCCTTTGAAGAAACCATCACCCTGAAATACTATTTCAGCGATGATCCCATCCAGATGCCGCCCCACATACGAGCCTATGGACGCAGGGTGGGCGATCTTCTCCGGGAATATGAGACCCTGAGTAAGGGCCGCATCCGCCTTGAAATTCTCCATCCTGAGATGGATTCCGAAGAAGAGGACTGGGCAAAAGCCTACGGCGTCCAGGCCCTGCCTACGGCCACAGGCGAAAATCTTTTCCTGGGTCTTGTGGCCCTTTCCCAGGACAAAGAAGAGGTTCTGCCCTTTCTCGATCCTGCCAAGGAAACCAGTCTTGAATATGACATCACCCGCACCCTCGCCCAACTGGCCCGCTCCAGGGAGCGTCACATCGGCATTGTATCCGGACTTGACGTTCTGGGCCGCAGCCCCATGCCCGGCATGGGCGGCGGAGGCCCCTGGTTTTTTGTGAAAGAACTGGAAAAATTCGCCACCCTCCATCCCATAGACGCCCAGACCAGGGACCTGCCCCCAAACCTGGATCTCCTTATGCTCATCCAGCCAGGGCAGCTTTCCCCGGATCTCCTTTTTGCCATTGACACCTTTGTCACATCCGGCGGCAATCTCCTCATCTTCAGTGACCCTGCGGCCATCAGCGACCCCATGGCCCTCTATGGCGCTCCGGAAAATCCTCTCAACCCCCTGTTTTCCGCCTGGGGCATTGAAGTCTCAGATACGGTTGTGGTGGATTTTCATGCCGCAACCCGACTCATGGGGCAGAACAACCAGGTGGAAAACAATCCTTCTTGGCTCAGTCTGGATGCCGACGCCATCCGTTCGGACCACCTCATCACCGCAGGACTCAGCTCCCTCCTTCTGCCCATGGCCGGATCCGTGCACATCACCGAATCCTCGCCCCTTGAGGCCAGGGTTCTCCTTTCCTCTTCTCCCAATGCCGCCCCCATGGATCCTGCCCTTGTCCGCATGGGGATAGAAAGCCTGAGGCGCAATTTTCAGGCCACAGGCCAAAGCTATGTCATGGCTGTGCACCTCACAGGGCCGTTTCCTGTGGCCTTTCCCGATGGCCCTCCGGAAAGCCCTCTGCCCATGGAAGAGGACCTGGGGGATCCGGAAAATCAGAAAAAAAATCCTCCAGCCCCATCCCCCGCTTCCCAGGAAGCCCGGATTCTCAAGCCCGCGAGCCTTGTTCTCATTACGGATGCGGATCTTCTCTTTGACGCCTATTACATGAGCCGACAGAATTTCTTAGGCTTTGAAATGGCAAGAATTTTCAACGACAACCTCAATTTTGTCCTCAACAGCGTGGAGATGCTCAGCGGCAGCCCGGAACTGATTCATATCCGGACCCGGGATGTCATGGACCGCCCCTTCTCCCGGGTCCGGGATCTGGAGCGTCAGGCCGAAACCCGCTGGCTGGCCCAGGAGCAGGCCCTGCTGCGCAAGGCGGAGGAAGCCAGCGCCAGAATTCAGGCCTTAGAGCGTCAGAAGCAAGGGGCGGAAACCCTGGTACTCACCGAAGCCCAGGAAACCGAACTTCGCAGATTCAACGAGGAAAAAATCCGGATCAACAAGGAACTCAAACAGGTCCGCAGAAACCTGCGGGCTGATATCGACGCCCTGGGAGTAAGGATGAAAATCCTCAACCTTCTGGCCATGCCCCTTCTTGTCATTCTCCTGGGACTCTTCGTTGCTTACAAGAGACGTAAGAAAACCCGCCATCCCCTTTAAAAATCCCTTTCGGCTTCAAAGGCTGCTCTGAAAATCAAAGGCCCTTTTTCCCTGTCACTCCGGGGAAAAGGGCCTTTTTCTCATGGGATCGGGCATGCGTCCATCCGCCCATGGCACCTTAGGACGGACGCGCCTCGCCCATCCCATTTTCTGCTCATTTTTCCTTCTTTTTGCGCGCCCTTTCCTCAAGCCATGCGGCCTGGCGCTTCTGGTATTCTTCTTCGGACTCCATCCATCCGCTGCCTTCAGGATTTTTCTCCTCTTCGGCCACCACCACACGGCGCACACAGGGCAGTTTCTGCACAATCTTTAAAAAGGCTTCCTTTTCAAATTCTTTTTTCTCTTCCATTGCGTTCTCTCCTTTTTCGCCTTCTTTGGAAAACACAGGGCCTTGGCTTTTCACCCTGCCTTTTGGCCCCTCCTGCGGAAAAAGGCTCAGCTGCGCTGAAGAAAAAAAGTGCAGAGGGTGGCCACCAGCACACCCGGCAGCACATTCATGGAAAAGGAGTGCCCCAGCATCAGGCCGATGGCCAGTGCAAAGACAGGGGTCAGGTACACATAGCCCATAACCTTGCCCACCTCCATACGCAAGCTGGCATACTGCACGATAAAAAAAGTAAGGATGGTCGTGCATACCACAAGGTACAAAAGCCCCCAGACAAGGGGAGGCGGCCAATGGGTGAAATCCGTGGATCCCAGCTCTTTCCAGGAAAGGAGAAAAAGGAGAAAGGATCCTGCCGCAAGGGTTCGGAAGGTCATGACCGCCGTAGGTTCTCCGCGGCTGAGTTTTTTGGACAGGGGAGAAAAAAGCCCCATCAGAGCGCAGCCTGCCATGAACACAAAATCCCAAGGGTTCAGGGAAAGGGCCAGAAGCCTGTCGGAAGAGCCGCCCGCAATCACCCAGAGTGCGCCCAGCATGGCCAGAACCAGCCAGCCCACCCGACCTGCGGAAGGTTTTTCCCCCAGAAAAAAAAGCCCGAACAGGGTGCTGTACAAAGGCGTCAGGGTATAGATCATGGACGTATTCAGGGCAGAGGTATGGCGCAGGGAAGCAAACAGGGCCCAGAAATATCCCACAAGGGTAGCGCTGATCACAAGGTAACGCAGCATATCCCGCCAAGACGGCGGGTGCAGGCCATAGCGGAGCCCCACATAGCATCCGAACAAAAGGGTCGCCAGCATAAACCGCACAAAGGTAAGCACAAGGGGCGGCATATACATCGTAATCCGGTGTCCCACATGGAAAGAACCCGCAACGAGCAGGGCATAAAATCCCATGAGCAGATGAGGCAGTAAAATCGTTTTTTTCATCACGCACATTCAAAAAAAGACAACAGGCACCCCCCAGAGGTCATGGGAAAAATTCTTCTCCCACAGCCCCTCTCATCCCAATCTTAAAAAATACCAGATTCCATGCCCGAAGCGCCCAGCTTTTTAAAGGCTGATCACAGCACTTTCGCAGGAAAGGTGGATGAGCTCCACAGCGGTTCCGAACCGGGCTCCTTCAATGAGTTCGTCTTCTGTGATCCGGCGGGCTTTGGCACAGGGCGTGCAAGCCAGGATGGGCACTTCAAAGGCCTGAAGATGAGCAATCAGATCTGGGGCAATGTCACCAGTGGCAGCCCGAAGATTATCCGCAAGGCCTTCTTTGGCAAGGAATACGGCGTCGTCCAGCAGAAAAACCGTCACATCCTTGCCCTCTTTCTGGGCCACAGTGGCCAGGTGCAGGCCCCTTGTCGCCCGGTTGGGGTTATCCAGGCCACAGGAAATCACAATGAGAACCTTCTGCAACATGCAACACCTCCTTATGTCAATGAAAAACCCGAGAAGACAGGCACTCAGGCCAGCCCCAGGACATGCATGATCTTCTGAACATCTTCCCAGGTCTCCCGCTTCAGACCCGGATGAGCCAGCATCTCCGCCGGATGGTGGGTAATCATCAGCGGCAGGGAGGCAAAGGACATGGTACGCCCCCGAAGCTCGGCAAGGCAAGCCTTCTCACCGGAAAGAAGCTGCCCGGCCTTTTCGCCCAGAGCGCAGATCACCTCTGGTTTCAGCAGGCGGATACAGTCTTCCAGGTAAGACTTGCAGGGAAGGGAGGCAAAGGGCCGGACATCCTGCCCCGGATGGGGACGGCACATCCGGGTATGGGTCACATAGACTGCATCCGGACTGAGTTTCATGGCCCCAATGATCTTCCAGAGCAAAGCCCCGGCCTCTCCGCCCATGGCGCTGCCCTCACGCAGGGCGACCCGATCCGGCATCTCATCCACAAAAAGAATGCGGACCTTTCCTGGCGGCGGATGCAAAAGCTTACCCCGCACGGCAGGAGGCAGCCCGCAATGAGCACAGGAGGCCACCTTGCTGGCCAGCTCAGCAAAGTGCCTGGGACGTCCGCCTCTGCCCCAGCGGCCAAGGGTTTCAAGGGCATCGGGTGAGGCGGCCACGCCGTCAAGGCCCAGGGATTTCAGATCCTCCAGGCAGATCCGGAGATTGTCCAGGCCTGCAGACAAAAGAATTTTCAAGGCTCTTCGGGTTTCCGGGTTCATGGGATGCGGATCATGCATCCAAGCCCCCCCGGCATCGCCTGCGCGCACAGATGGCATCCAGCAGCAGATCCGCCACCCTTTCCTTGGGCAGGGCCTCCAGGGCCTCTTCACTGCCGTCAGGGTAAAAAAAGGTCACGGTGTTGAGATCGGATCCAAAGGCCGAATCCGGGCCTGACACAAGGTTGCCCACAATCATGTCCAGATTCTTCCTTGCGATCTTGTCTTTGGCATAGGCGGCAAGATCCCTCGTTTCCGCCGCAAAACCCACCAGAAACTGGTGACTCTTCTTAGCACCCAGGGTCGCGAGGATGTCGGGGTTCTTCTCCAGCACAATGACAGGCGCGCCCTCGGTTTTCTTGATCTTGTGATCCGCAGCATTCTGGACGCAGAAATCCGCCACAGCCGCCACCTTGATAATGATGTCCGCCCTTTCCATGCGATTTTCCATGACAGCAAGCATTTCCCTTGCGGATTTCACGGAAATTCTTTCCACTCCCACGGGAAAGGGCAGGCTCACAGGTCCTGTCACAAGGGCCACGTCTGCACCACGGTATTCCGCAGCCCTGGCAATGGCGTATCCCATCTTGCCCGAAGAATGATTGGATATATAACGGACCGGATCAATGGCTTCCTGGGTAGGCCCTGCAGTCATGAGGATGCGAACGCCTTTCAAATCCTTAGGCACCAGCAGCTTCACCAGACGATCTGCGATGAAGGCGGGATCCGGAAGACGGCCCGGCCCAGTCACGCCACAGGCCAGATCCCCACTGTCCGGCTCCAGCACGGTCATGCCTGAAGCTTCCAGAAGATCCAGATTGCGCTGCACAGGACGGGATTCGTACATGTGGGTATTCATCGCCGGACAGATCAGAACAGGGGCCCGAACGGCCAGCATCAGGGTGGAGAGGGCGTCATCGGCAAAGCCATGGGCCAGTTTGGCCACACAATTGGCCGTTGCAGGCGCAATGACCACGGCATCGGCCCAATCCGCCCATGCAATGTGACGAATCCCCCCCTCGGGGTCTTCTTCCAGCACATCCAGGTACACGGCATGGCCGGAGATGGCTCGGAAGGTCAGGGGGCCCACAAAGGCTGTGGCGTTTTTCGTCATCACCACCCGGACCTCCGCCCCTGCCTTCTGCAGAAGCCTCAACAGTTCCACAGCCTTGTATGCGGCAATGCCTCCTGTTACGCCCAGCAGGATTTTCTTGTTCTCAAGCGCGCCCATAAGGTCTCCATGGTAAAAAAGCGGTTCATCGCGTTTCTATGGGATGGGGCTTCATCTGTCAATGGCAGAAAAGGACGGGCAAATACCCCAGAGTGCCCATGGGCCAGGGGAAAAACCGAAGATGACCTTTGCCTGTTCACAGCCATTTTTTCTTTCTGAAATAAAGATAAAGCCCGCCCCCCACTCCCAGCATGAACAAAAGGGCCGCATAATAGCCCCAGGGCCAGGTAAGCTCCGGCATGTTCTCAAAATTCATCCCGTACACCCCCGCAATAAAGGTAAGGGGCATGAAGATGGTGGCAAACAGGGTGAGCATTTTCATGATTTCATTCATGCGGTTGCTGGTGCTGGACAGATACAGATCCAGCATCCCTGTCAGAAGATCCCGCAGGGTTTCCACGGTGTCCAGCACATGGATGGCATGGTCGTGCACATCCCTTAAGTAAATCCGGGTATCCTGGGAAATGAGCGGACTTTCGTCCCGGATCAGGGTGCTGAGAAGCTCCCGCAGCGGCCACACCGCTTTGCGCAGCAGCAGCACCTCTCGCCTGAAATGATGAATTCTCGCCAGTGTTTCCGGCACAGGCTGTGAAATCAGCTCCTCCTCAAGCCTTTCCACCGCATCGCCCAGATGCTCCAGAAGGGAAAAATAATGGTCCACCACGGCATCCATCAGGGCATAGGCCAGATAATCCGCACCCATGAAGCGAATGCGGCGATGGGTCGCAAGGCGTTTGCGCACTTCCGCAAAGACCTCTTTATTTTCCTCCTGCAAGGAAACCACAAAATCCGGGCCAAGGATCAGGCTCAACTGCCTGCTTTCCACCTGCAGGGCCTGTGCATTGTAATCCAGCATGCGCAGGACAATATAAAGGTATTCCCCATAATCTTCCCACTTAGGCCGCTGATTTGTATTGAGAATATCTTCCAGAACCAGAGGATGCAGGGAAAAAATCTTACCGAGACTTTCCACCACAGCCACCTCATGGACCCCCTCCACACACACCCAGGCAACGGAGGCGGGCTCCTTTTTCCGGGCAAACGCAGCAAAGGCCTCTTCCCGCATGGTTTCCTTGCTGTATACAATGACACGGGCCTGCACCTTTTCGCCAGAAGCAAGATCGCCTTCATAGGAAAGGGTGCCTGGTGCGGCTCCCGCTTTTTTCTTCTTTTTTCTGATGATACGCTGGCCCATAACCTGGCTCCTGACTTTCAGCATCAAGGAAAAAATGGCAAAACACCCAGGCAACCACAAAGGAGCCCACCCTTCAGCCCATATGAGACAGGTCGCCTCAATGGGCTACGGATTTGGAAAACACATTCAGCACAAGAACCCCGCTGATAATCAGGGTGATCCCGATCACAGCAAAAAGATCCAGTTTCTGGCCAAAAACCAGCCATCCGATGAAAGAAATCAGCACAATCCCCACACCAGACCAGACAGCATAGGCGATCCCAATGGGAATGGTTCTCAGAGTCAGGGACAAAAAGTAAAAAGCCAGGCCATAGCCAAGGGCGACCACCATGACAGGCCAAAGCTTCGTGAATCCATCGCTCATTTTCAGCGCCGATGTGGCAATCACTTCCGCGATAATGGCAATAAAAAGAAAAAACCAGTTTTTCATCCCATCTCCATGGTGTTTACGCCCCTCCCCGGATTCAGCCCTCTGGACAGGGAAAAGCCTTATCCAGCACATCCTTTTCCAAAAAAACCCAAAACGAAAGTCCTGACCCCAAATTGCGCTGCCCACAAAAATGCTTCAGGATCTTTTTATACCATGCTCCCTTTTTGCACAAAACAGGTCTTGAACAGTTCTCTCATATCCCTATGAGCCGGATTTTCCACAAAAGGCACATGGGCCAGAAGGGGAATACCCGTAAAGCGGGGAAGGTCTTCAAGATTTTCCCGATGAAAAGGTCCCACGGCCACAAGACCGAATACGGGAATCCCCCGATGCTTCAGGGCCTCCACGCTGAGTCCTGTATGGTTTAAGGTGCCAAGGCCCGTGCGGCAGACTAAGAGTACGGGAAGATCCAGATGCTGCATGAGATCCCGCATATCAAGGCCCGGAGCAAGGGGCACCATGACCCCCCCTGCCCCCTCCACCACCAGGGGGCGTCCGCCCGTATCCGGCAGCACAAAATCTTCAGGCTTAAGAATGCAGCCTTCTTTTTCCGCCGCCCTCTGGGGAGAAAGGGGAGCTTTAAAACAGAAGGCTTCCGGAAAAAAATGTTCTCCGCCAAGACCCGTAAGACGCTGCACCGTATCCCGATCCCGGTCCGGCGGAAAACCCGTCTGCACCGGCTTCCAGTACATGGCCGAAAGCCCCGCTACGCAGAGGGCGGAAACAAAAGTTTTTCCCACATCCGTATCCGTGCCGCTCACAAAAAAACATCGGGGAAAGTCCGGCATAGAAGGCTTCCTTTTTCCTCTGGGTTTTCAGGTCTGAAAGCAAGAATGAAATGGGTACGGTAGGTCACAAAAACAGGACCACCCGCCGCCTTTTTTTTCCACGCGGCCATGAGGCGGGAAAGGGCCCTGGCATCCCTTTTTTCTTCGGAAAGGGATGTCCCTGCTCCAATGGCGGCCAGTGCTCTGAAAAAATATTTCGGCTCCGGATAGCTTTCCACCATGGAACCACTCTGAAGCACCACCCGGCATCCGAGGTTTTTCAGGGTTTCCGCCACAACGTACCCTTTGGGCAGAGGATTGGCGGAAAAGGACAGTTTTTCCTCTTCACACAGGGTCTTCCACTCGGAAAAAGAGCCCTCTCCCTGAAAGGAAAGGGCTAAAAGCCCGCCCGGAACCAGGGCCTTCGCAAAACGCCCAAGGCTTTCCCCAAGCTCTGAAAACCATTGCAGGGTAAAGGCGGAAACCAGCAGGGCAAAACGATTTTCTTCGTGAAGGGCTTCTCCGTCCATCACCGAAAAATCCATGGACACTCCCGGAAAAAGGGGGCGAAGACTCTCCTCACAGGCCGCCACCATGGCAGGGGCAAGGTCTGTGAAAAAAAGCTCCCGATCCCCAGAAAACCCCGCAAGACCCCGGCTGACAAAGCCCGTACCGCAACCGATTTCCAGAACAGGACCTTCGGGAAGACGCAGGCTTTGCGCTTTAAGATGTTCCAGGAGCATCATAGCCGCCCGGCGCTGCACCCTGGCATGGGCCTCGTAGCTCACAGCCTTTGCGGAAAAAGAGGCCGCCACCCGTTCTTTCACGCCGATCTCCCTTCCAGTATCCCCTTCAGAAGCCTTGCCAGCTCCTGGGCATGGGTGAGGGGCAGGCCATGATCCGCATTCTCCAGCACATGAAGACGGGCATGGGGAAGTTTTTCTTTCAGATCTTCCGCCCGGCTGAGATCCACCACCCGATCCAGGGTTCCATGCACAAGATGAATCTCTGGAATCTTCCCTACCCTGCCCAGATCCAGTCCTTCAGAGGCAAGCCGTGCGAGATCCCTTTGCAAAAGCTCCCCGTGGCAGACAGGGGAAGACCAGGGGCCTTCCTGACCACAGAGGCTCCGGAAAAGGGCCACCAGTTCTTGCGGGCTCTCCCGCAGTTTTTTATCCATCCGATGGAGGATGCGCTCCGAACGCCGCCTTTTTTTCGCATCCTGGGGCAAAAAAGTATCAAAACCCGAAACAAAAACCCCGAAATCCGCCCGTTCAAGCCAGACATCCGGAACCAGGTGCAGGCCAAAGGAATGGGTAAGAATCCCCACCCTTCCTTTTTTTTCAGAAGGAAAAAAGGGGCTTACCGGAGATCCGAAGTATCCCCTGTCAAAATGCATGAGGTCTGCGGATGGGGTCAGGAGATGAAAAAGCGGGCTCCAGAAGGCCAGGCTCTGGGCCCAGCCGTGGATTAGAAGAAGGGAGGATTCAGAAGGATGCAAAGGCATGGAGCAGCCCCTCCACATCTTCTTCGGTATGCAGAGAGGAAAGGGATAAACGGATGCGGCTTTCCCCTTCCGGCACCGTGGGCGGACGGATGGCAACCCCTAAAAACCCCTCCTTTTCAAGATGGGCCGAAAGGGCCAGGGCTTTTTTGGCATCCCCCACCAGCACCGGCACAATCTGGGTGCAGGAAGCTCCGGTGTCAAAACCCAAAGCCCGCAATCCCTGACGGAGCTGATGACCAAGGGCTGCGAGATGGCTCCTTTCCGCATCCATTTCCGCCATGCGGTCAAGGCCTGCGTCCATCATGCCCAGAAGAAAGGGAGGCAGGGCCGTTGAAAAAACAAAGCCGCCCATGTGGTTCAGAAGATAGTTTTTCAAAAGATCCGAGCCCGCCACATAGGCACCGAAGGCCCCTCCGCCCTTCCCAAAGGTGCCCACAACGGCGTGGGCCATGCCCCTTTTCACAAGCCCCATGCCTTTTTCTCCGAAAACGCCCGTGGCATGGGCCTCGTCCACCACAAAAAGAGCACCATACTCTTCGGCAAGGCGGCTTAAGGCTTCAAGATCCGGGATGTCCCCGTCCATGGAAAAAACGGATTCTGTAAGGATGCACCTTCTTCCCTCCACCGGCGCTTTCCTTAAGAGTTTTTCCAGGTGAGAAAGGTCGTTGTGACGGAAACGCAGCACCTTTGCACCGGAAAGCTTCGCTCCCTGCACAAGGCTGTTGTGGTTGAGCCGGTCGGCAAAAATCAAACTATGGCGGTCACAGAGGGCAGGAATCAGCCCGAGGTTTGCCTGATAACCGGAAGAGAGAATCAGGGCCGCTTCAAAGCCCTTCATCCGGGCGATCTTTTCCTCCACCGCCTCCATGCAAGCGAGGTTGCCGCAGACAAGGCGGGAGGCCGTGGCCCCCGCTCCAAAACGACGGGCAAAATCAAGGCCCCGCTCCACAAGGAGAGGATCTCTGGAAAGCCCCAGATAATCGTTGCCGGAAAGGTTGACCAGCACCCTTCCTCCCACCGCCACCCGGCCCCCGTCCAGAAGGGCCATGGGCCGAAGATGACGGCGGGTTCCCGCCTCCTCCCGCCGGGCCAAAGCTTTTTCCATAAAGGCCAGCAGCTCAGGCATGGGCGAAGCTCCCGTTGCCTTCCTTTTTCCGGTAGCCGTTCTTCCCGTTTCTGCCCTTGTCCTCCAGACGGGCCGAAGCACAGGCCGACCGCACCCCGTCAGGCCCCAGAATTTCACAAAGCTCGGCCATGAGTGCGGCTTCGGGATTCACCTTGAGAAGATCGGGCAGCTCGATATGGGTGTCGGTTTTCTCCGGAATCCGCACATGGAGAAGCACAGGGCAGGAACCGGGATGACGGCGCAGCACCTCCTGAAGTTTCAGGAGATCCTCACGCCTGTGGGTGTCCGTCCTTACCTTAAGATGCAGTTTTTCCGTCCAGACCTCGCCCGCCCGGTCAAGGTGCACGAGCTTTTCCGCCTTGACCTTGGCACCCGACTCCTCCACCTGGGCTTCGCCCTCCACAATCACGGGCGTGTCCGTCTCAAGGAGATCCGTCACCAGGGGGTAGAGAGAGGGAAAAATCACCACCTCCACAAGGCTTCCCGCCATGTCTTCAAGATTAATGAAGGCCATCTTGTCCCCCTTTTTGGTGGTGATGACCTTCACGTCATGGACACTGCCCCCAAGACGCACGGCAGCCCCGTTATTCTGTTCCTTAAGCCCCACGGCATCCACGGTGCCGTAACGGACAATGGCCGCCTCGTAGTTTTTCAGGGGATGGCCGGAAAGATAAAGCCCCAGATATTCCTTTTCAAGGAGAAGAAGATCCCGCTCCTGCCATTCGGGAATGTCGGGAAAGGAGGGCCGGGTAATCTGGGCCACGGCATCGTCCACCATGTCAAAAAGCCCCATCTGGGGATCCTTTTTGTCCCGCTGCACCCGCGCTCCGTGGTCCACCGCCTCGTCCAGAACCGCCATCATGCGGCTGCGTTCAACGCCTGTACTGTCGAAAGCTCCGCACTTGATCAGGGCTTCCAGCACCCGCTTGTTCACCTTGCGAAGATCAATGCGCTCACAGAAATCAAAGAGATTCTCATAAGGCCCCCCCGCCTCCCGCTCCGCGAGAATGGCCTCCACCGGGCCTTCCCCCACGGTTTTCACGGCCACAAGGCCAAAACGGATGGCCCCTTCCACCACGGTGAAGGCGAGTCCCGACGCATTGATGTCCGGCGGCAGCACGGCAATGTTGTGGCTGCGGCACTCCCCGATGAACTTCACCACCCCGTCCAGGGAATGCATTTCCGAGGTGAGCAGGGCCGCCATGAAAGCCAGGGGATAGTGGGTTTTTAAGTAGGCGGTCTGGTAGGCGATGAGGGCGTAGGCTGCGGAGTGGGACTTGTTAAAGCCATAGCCGCCAAACTTTTCCATGAGGTCAAAGATGAACCCCGCCTTTTCCAGATCCACCTGACTTTCCGCAGCCCCCTGCATGAAGCGCTCCCGCTGGGCCACCATCATCTCGGCAATCTTTTTCCCCATGGCCTTGCGCAGGCCGTCGGCTTCGGCCATGGAGTAGTTGGCAAGCACCCCTGCGATCTTCATGACCTGTTCCTGATAGAGAATGACACCGTAGGTGTCCTTCAGGATGGGTTCCAGCTGGGGCAAGGGGTAGGCAACCTCAGCACGGCCATGCTTGCGCTCCACAAAATCATCCACCATGCCGCTTTCGAGAGGGCCGGGACGGTAGAGGGCCACAAGGGCCGTGATGTCGCCGAAGGTGGAGGGCTGAAGCCGCACGAGAAGGTCCTTCATGCCCGAGCTTTCCAGCTGGAAAACCCCCGTGGTGTCGCCCCTGGACAAAAGCTCGTAGGTGGGCTTGTCTTCCAGGCTGATGGCATCAAGATCGGGAACCAGAAGGCCCTGACGCCGGATGAGATTCAAAGCCTCCTGAATCACCGTGAGGTTGCGCAGCCCCAGAAAATCAAACTTCACAAGCCCGATTTTCTCCACATACTGCATGTCGAACTGGGTCACCACTTCGCCCTTTTTACCGGCATAAAGGGGAAGGTAATCATCCAGCCGCCGATCCCCGATGACCACCCCCGCCGCATGGGTGGAGGCATGCCGGGGAAGCCCTTCCAGCTTCTTGGCAATCTCCAGAAGCTCTGCAATGTCGGAGCGCTCCTCCGCCCGCTTCAGGATCTCCGGCTCCTGCTCCAGGGCCTTGGCAAGGCTGATGTTCAGTACCTCAGGCACAAGCTTTGCGATCTCGTCCACATCTTTCAGGGGAATGCCCAGGGCCCGGCCCACGTCCCGGATCACGGCCCGGGTCTTCATCTTTCCGTAGGTGATGATCTGGGCCACATAGTCGCCGCCCCCGTATTTTTTCACCACATAGTCATAAACCTTTTCCCTGCCGTTGATGCAGAAGTCCACGTCAATATCCGGCATGGAAATACGGCTGGGATTGAGGAAACGCTCGAAGATGAGACCATGCTCGATGGGATCAAGATCCGTAATCCCCATGGCATAGGCCACCATGGAGCCTGCGGCCGACCCCCTCCCAGGCCCCACGGGAATGCCGTTTTCCTTGGAATAGCGGATGAAGTCCGCCACAATGAGAAAATAGCCGGGAAAACCCATGGTGTTGATGGTGTCAATCTCGTATTTGAGACGCTCCAGATAGGCCTTCTCATCCACATCAGGATTGCGTTTTCGGATGAGTGCCATGCGTTTTTCAAAGCCCCTGCGGGCCGTCTGGTCAAAAAGCTCTTCCGCAGTCCCCGTCTCTTCCGTTGGAAACTTTGGAAAATGGTAGGTCTTGAAATCAATGCTTACATCACAGCGGTTGGCAATCTCCACCGTATTGGCCAGGGCATCGGGATAATGCCCCAGCTCTTTTGCCATGGTCTCCCGGCTTTTAAAGTACAGGGCATCGGTGCCGAAACGGAAACGGTTGGGATCGTGGATGGTCTTTCCCGTCTGAATGCAGAGCAGAAGCTCA
>NZ_JAVETM010000020.1:0-62567 GCF_034006065.1 Desulfobotulus sp.
CGTGATCCCGGAGCTCCTCAGCGGCAAGGGAGAGGCCACCATCATCGAAAAGCGCCTCACCTGCCTGCCCCAGTTCATGGGAAAACTGGAAACCCTGGCCATACCGGAAGCCTTCATCCCCGCCCCACCCGTTCCCTTTACCATCGGGGTCATGAAGTGGGCAAAGAACCGGGATCTGGCGGAGGCATACGTGGATTTCATGCTCTCGGACAAAGGACAGGTCTGGTTTGAAAAGGCGGGCTTCATTCCGGCAGCCTCCCTTCAGGGCCAGAGACTCAGCGCAAAGTACGGGGTGCACGATGCTTGAATCCATCCGTCTTTCCCTGAAACGCCGCGTGGTGCAGTGCCTTTCCCTCGGCATCATCGGGGAGTGGTCCTTTTACGGTATTTTCCGCTGCCCCTTTGCCGTTCCCTACATCGGATGCGGCAACTGCCCGGTGATCCAGTGCCCCGGCCGGTCCCTCTGGATGTGGAGCTGGATTTTCATCGCAGCCCTCACCCTGGTCTTCGGCAGGGCCTTCTGCGGCTGGATCTGCCCCGGCGGTCTGGTGCAGGATCTTCTGGCACCCTTTGCCTTTTTTAAAGAAAAAGTTTCAGACCTTATGGAAAGGCTCCTCAGTCCTGGCAAATACCTTCTTCTCTTTTCCAGCCTCTGGGTCTTTTTTGTCATGGCCAACCCCAGATGGGCCATTCCCATCCGCACGGGAGATTTCTTCGGTGCCGTGGGGCTCACCTTCGAACACGCCAATCTCTGGTGGCTGACCCGCACCGTGGCCATCCTCGCGGCCTTAAGCCTTGGCCTTCTGATTCCCCATTTCTGGTGCCGTTTTCTCTGTCCCACGGGGGCGGCCCAGGATCTTTTCCGGAAAATCGCCCTTTTCCGTTTTGCCATGACCCCTTCCTGCACGGACTGCAATCACTGCAAAAAGGTCTGCGCCCTGGAAACCCGCCCCGGAGAAGCCAACTGCACCCAGTGCGGGGACTGCAAAAGCGTCTGCCCCCACAATGCCATCGTCATCCGCCCCCTCCTTGAAAGCAAAAAAGGCGGGGAAGAAATTCAGGTCTGACTCTTAAAAAAACCGGGAAGCCTTTAAATGGGCCGCCCGGTTTTTCCATGCCCCGTTTCACCCCTTAAGGCTTGGCCCTTTTTTCCTTCTATGGATAAAACCGTAAGCGTCCTGTATCTTCCAGAAAAGCCGGGCCAGCTCCCGCAGCAGCCTTCAGGAAAACCCTGAAACACAGGAATACCCCAATGCCCCAGCTCAGACAGCGACTCAGACATCTTCTTTCTCCCTTTTTTTCACAGACCGGTTTCCGGGACGGGCTGGACGATGCCCTTCTGCAAAACCGCAGCCTTCTTCTGCTGAGCAATTCCTCTTCCCCCGGAACGGGCTATCTGGAATGGCCCAGAGCGCATATGGCGGATTTCATCCGGGGCCGGAATATCCGGGAGATGCTTTTCATCCCCTGGGCGGGTATCACCCTCGCCGCCTCCGGGCAAAAGGACGGGCTGACCGCCTCCTTCAACGCCTATACCGCCAAAGTGGCAGAGGCCTTTTCTCCTCTGGGCATCCGCATCCGGCCCATCCACAGGGAGGCGGATGTCCTCCGCGCCGTCAAAAGGGCAGAAGGACTTCTCGTGGGCGGCGGCAACACCTTCCACCTGACCCACATGCTCCACGCCTCCGGCATCATCCCTGCCGTGCGTCGGAAAGTGGCGGAAGGCTGTCCCTACATCGGATGGAGTGCCGGGGCCAATGTGGCCTGCCCCAGCCTGCGTACCACCAATGACATGCCCATCATTGAGCCGGAGAGCTTCAGCACCTTCGGGCTTGTTCCTTTTCAGATCAATCCCCATTACCTCGACACCCATCCCCAAGGCCACGCAGGAGAAACCCGGCAGATGCGCATTGAGGAATTCCTTAGGCTTCATCCTCAGGGGATCGTTCTGGGGCTGCGGGAAGGCACGGGCCTTGTGCTGAAGGGGCCTTCCATCCGCCTTCGGAAACCGTACCCTGCGGGTTTTTAAAAGCGGTAAAGCGCCCGCAGAGACCCTGCCCGGAGAGGATATCAGGCTTTAGGGAGTGCTGCTTCATGGGGCTGGCGCAAGAATTTTGAGACCTTTGTTAATGGGAAAGATTTCGGCGCATATGTTTAAAAACGGTATTCTTCTGGATCAAAAGAAGGGGGTAAGTCCACAGGAGAAAGCCATCTTTGACTATAAGAGGGATAAATTTTACGAATTCTGAACAGGAAGAGGGGGGCTGATGCTTATTTTCAGCCTTTTTCCCGGCGGCACTGGGCTCGTTCCGCAGGTCTGGCGGTACTCATCCATCTTTTTGAACTCTGCGAGGTGTTTGAAAAATGATACTGCCTTCCAAGCACATTCCGGAGCAGCAGACCCTTCTTGGCATCGGAGCCATCCTCCTGAAACATCTGGAACGGCCCCAAACGGTTACCAGCCTCTGGGGGCAGGTACGGGAAAACAGAATCGTCGGAACTTACGAGCGTTTTATCCTTGCCCTGGATCTTCTGCATATCATAGGGATGATCACCCTTTCACGCGGTCTCATCCGTCGGGAGGCTTCATGATACACAGCCTGACAGCCAATCAGGCCTCTTTCCATGCCGTACACTTTTCCAAAGGCCTCAACCTGATTGTGGCGGAAAGATCCGAAATTGCTACGCTGAAAGACACCCGCAACGGCCTTGGAAAATCCACCCTGATTGAGATCATCGATTTCTGTCTGGGCGGTAAAGCAGACAGGGGAAAGGGGCTTATCATCGAGCCTCTCAAGGAGTGGGCCTTTACGCTGGAAATCACCCTTGCGGGAAGCCACATCAGAGCAACACGGGCTATTTCTGATCCTGGCCGTATTTTTCTGGAAGGTTCCACAGCCGAATGGCCGGAGCTGCCGGAAAAAGATGGTGATACGGGAAAGCGCTTCCTGAAGGCGGATTCATGGAAACAGCTTCTTGGATGGGCACTCTTTGATATTCCTGCCGCCATGAATACGGCACCTTACAGGGCGAGCTACCGGAGTCTGATTTCCTACTTCATCCGACGTGGGGCAGATGCCTACCTTGAACCATTCCGGCATTTCCGGCAGCAGAAACCCTGGGATATACAGCTCCACATCGCCTATCTTCTCGGGATGGGCTGGGAATACGCAGCGCAGTGGCAAAAACTGAAAGACCAGGAGGAAGGAATCCGGGCACTGGAAAAGGCCATCAAGAGCGGAGCCCTGGAAGGAGCCCTTGGCAGTGTGGGAGAGCTGGAAACCCGGTGCATTCAGCTTGAACAGCAGGCTGCGGATACCCGGAAAGCCCTGGAGAGCTTCCGGGTGCATCTCCAGTATGAAGCGGTGCAGAGGGAGGCCGACCGGCTTACCACAGAAATCCATGCTCTCCTCAATGCAAACATTGCGGACAAACGTCGCCTGAACCGCTATGAAGAGGCGCTCAAAGAAGAACAGCCTCCGGCGGAACTGTCCCTTGAGCGTCTTTACGAGGAATCCGGGCTGGTATTTTCAGAGGGTGTCAAAAGAAGCCTGGAGGAGGCCCGTTCTTTCCATCAGAACATTATCCACAACCGCAGGCATTTTCTCGATACGGAGCTTCAGCGTATCCAGAAATCCACAGCCGGCAGAAATTTGAAAATCCGCGAGCTCACGGAAGAACGCTCCCGGCTCTTGCATATCCTTCAAACCCATGGAGCTTTACAGGAACTGAACCGGCTCCAGGAGCAGCATGTCACCCTTCAGGGTACTCTAAACCAGATCCAGACCAGACTGAAAGAGGTCAGGCATCTCAATACCAGCAAGAGGGAAATCAAAGCGTCAAAAACCGACCTCATGCAGATGATGGAGCAGGATCACGAAGAGCGGAAACCCGTATGGTCTGATGCCGTCCGCCTTTTCAACGAGCATTCCCAGGCGCTTTACAGGTCTCCCGGAAAACTGGTCATTGACCTGAAGGACAAGGGATTTTCCTATCTTGTGGACATTGAAAAAAGCGGCAGCGAGGGTGTGGAAAAAATGAAAATCTTCTGTTTTGACCTTACCCTCATGCAACTTCAGCAAGAGGCTGATCGTGGCATTGATTTTCTCATTCACGATACCCTGATGTTTGACTCCGTGGATTCAAGACAGAGGGCGCTGGCCTTTGAACGCGCCCATGCCATCACCTCTTCCATGAATGCTCAGTACATCTGCACCATCAACTCTGACATGATCCCTTCCGCTGATTTTTCCGATGGTTTTGATTTTAAAAACTATGTGCGGCTGACACTTTCCGATGCAACACCAGAAGGCAGTCTCCTGGGCATACGTTTTGAGAGGCCTGTAAAATAGAAACATGCCCCAGCTCAGACATCTTCGGGACAGCTGGAGCATAAAAATCATCGCATACGGGTACAGCATGTGCTCTCACCGGAAGGGATGGTTTCTGGAAAGGTTTGATTCAGGTGGTGCTGGGCCAGAGGATGCCATCAGGCCCTGAAACAAACATGGAAAGCCCAGCCTCCTGCTTCCAGCTTCAGCAGAATCGTCCCAGATCTTCGGGCTGAAGCATCCGCGAAAAACGCTCCACAGGCCCGGTTCCGGATTTCCAGAAGGCCAGGACGGAAAGAAGAAGGGCTTCCGCGCCATCGGCGGTATAAAGGCCCGGAAGCGGAATCCCTAAGCGGGGATGACGGCCCAGACGGCCTCCCAGCAGTATTCTGAACCCTTCCTCCTGAACCTTCAGCACCCCTTCCCCGCACGCGGCAATGCAGAGACCGCAGCCCATGCAGCGGTTCCTGTCCACCCCGATACCGTCTTCCTTCAGCAAAAGAGCCCTGTCCGGGCAAACCGCCACGCAGAGGCCACACCGGGAGCAGTCCTTCTGGCTGATCCCCGGAAACCGCAGGGCGAAAATGCCCATATCCCGGATCTGGGGCTGGGAGCAGGCATTGGGACAGCCTGCAACGGACACGCGGAATTCGTGGTGAAAGCGCAAGTGACCCTCCACCATTTTTTTCAGAAAAGAGAGAAGATCCTGGGATGAAAGGCAGAATTCCAGCCTCCGGACCAGGGCATCCGTTTCCAGAACCCGGTTGGGGCAGCCGCCTGAGGCAAAACAGTTTTCCACCTTAAAGCCCGTGATCATGGTCTCCTGCCCCTCCATGAAAGCCTTGCGGGCCAGGTGAACATCTTTCAGAGTTACACAGGATCTTCCCTGTGCAAGGGCCGTGGCTTCGATGCGGGCCTTCACTTTTTTCCTGACAAAAAATGGAACATTCTCCAGGGCCGCGCGGGCCGCCTGCTCCCAGGGCATGGAACCGGGTGCTGTTTTCATGGGCTTTCATCCTTTGCTCATGGCATGAACATTTTCTCCCAAAACCTGGAAGACTGAAGGCCTCATACACCAGAAAAGGAAAGAAATGCCTTGATCCGGGTCAAGGAATGGCAGGGGACAATGCTGAAAAGAGGAGGTCAGGCTCAAGCAGGTTCTGTGGCATAAGGCCATTCCAACTCACCGACATTCTTCAGGCTTCCGGTGTTGCAAAGCCCTGACGGATTTTGCATAGTGCAGGGGCCTGCGGGGGCATTTCTGAAGGCTCCCCAAAGCGGTTTTCATCTTCCTTGACGAAGAGGACAGGACAATGAATTTCGATGCGCTGTGGCGGAACATATCCGGCAACACCGATTTTGATGAAGGCGAAGAGTACCTGTCCTTTCGGTATCACTTCTTTTTTGCCGTACTGATTGCAGGTGTTCTTCTTTCCTCCCTGTACCTGTGGATGCACCATTCAGGGCTTGCGCCCCTGGCTCCCGCCTACCATCTGTCAACGTCCCTTCATGCCATGACAAGCTTTGTTCTCATCCTCTTTATACGCGGTCATAAGTCCAGACTGACATCCACGGCCTGGATCTATGAAATCATCTGCATGATAGAATTTGTCACAGCCCTCATCGCCCATACCTCCGATGAGGCCCGGCTGATCTGGCTCGTCATCAATCTCACAGGGGTGTACATCATCCTGGGCCGCGTGGCGGGAATTGCCATCACCGTCTTCACCGTGGTCTGTACCGCCACTGTGGATGCCTTCCTTGATCTGTCCTTTTCCCCAAACACCATGGCGACCTTCTATACCACCCTGATTTACAACAGCATTTTTTTCTATGCCTATTCCAGCCGTTCCTTTTCCTTTTATCTGAGACTCGTGGATGCCAATGCCAGACTCAAGCACATGGCGGAACGGGATCCCCTCACCGGCCTTTTCAATGAAAGAACCTATTACACCTTGTGCGATCAGATGATCGAAGTGTCCCGCCGTACCGGAAAACCCTATTCGGTGCTTTTCATAGATCAGGATCACTTCAAGAAGGTGAATGACACCTTCGGCCATCATGCCGGAGATGTCGTCCTGAAAACCGTGGCCGCCTGTCTTCAGGACAGTTTGCGCAAAAGCGATATTCCGGGACGGATCGGAGGCGAGGAGTTTTCCCTGTTTTTGCCGGATACGGATCTTGGCGGGGCGCTGGAAACGGGAGAAAAGTTGCGGAGAAACATCGAAAATCTGGAAATCAGCGTTGACGACAGACCCATCCGGATCACGGCCAGCATCGGAGTTTCTGAAAACAGATCGAAAAGTAAAACCTTCAGTCAGGTACAGAAAGAAGCGGATCAGGCCATGTACAGGGCCAAGGCCCAGGGCAGAAACCGGGTGACGGGCCTGTAGCAGGTACTCTCGGGAAGATGTCTGCGGATATGATCCACGCCTTTCTGTTCCTCCGAGGCCGCAATGAGCATGCTGCCGCGCAGCCTGCCATACAGGATTATTCCCTGTGAAGCCAGGGTATGGAGGGATTCGGCCACATGCCGGATCACCTCCTCTCCAACGGGAATTCCGTATTTATACTCCGCATGGTCATTCTTGATACAAGGGCTGGCTTTGAAACGATATGAAAAAGTCTTGACCCGTGCGTTTGAAATGACCGCCTGGAGGATATGATTGATGCAGCGGAGGTGGGCGATACGGATGCACAGATATAGAGAATGCTGTCATGGCGGGCATCCACAACCTCCGTTATCATCTCAATCCACTCTCCTTCAGAAGTTTTGAAGCGGGCTTTGCAGGCCCTGCCGACCTGTGGAGAAATTTCCATAAAAAACAGCGGCCGCCTGCGGGCGGTCGTGAAGGATCAGGGTGTTTTCAGCCAGGGGCTCTGCGAAGATTTCGCAGGGAAAAGAGCCGTACCAGAGATACAGGCGGGCATGGAAAATTCTTTCAAGGGCTTGGGTTGGACAAGCCCATAAAGAGCCGTATCGTGTGCGGCAAGTCAACCGAATTTCATCGTTTTGGCAGGGTCTCCGCCAGTCTACTGGCAGGTAATGCTCAGGGTCTGATAGGTGGTATTGCCTGAGACCCCCTCGGTGAGACCGACTTCTGCTTTGTGGCTGCCGCCGGGGCAGGTCTGGGTTTTGGATTCATCCGCCCATGAGCCATGGCTTGTTTCGGACATACGTCCCTTGTTGGTGTAAACGGTTTTGAAAAAATGGCAGGAAACTGTGATGTCCAGTGAGGTGCAGCTGGTGTTTCTGAAGGAGAAGGTATGGGGAGAATAGGGGCCAAGGGGGGCTGACAGCTGCTGTTTGGTGCCGTTTCCATTGGCGGACCAGCAGGTGACGCTCACCGGGGAACAGCTGGAGCCTGTTTCGTTGGTGGTTTTGCGGATCCCGTTGGAAATGCTCATGGTATAATCCGCTAAGGATGCCGTGGGAATGGAAAGAAAAAAACAGGTTCCGGCGACAAGGATCAGAAAGCGGTTGAATTTTGTTTTCATACGGAGTTCCTTTCAGGCTTGAAGGGGGGAATTGTTCTGTTTTTTTGCAAAGATTGCGCCAGTCTGCAAGACAGGTTCCACTTACAGCCCACGCTGGGAGGGCTGATATTTGCAACAGCAGCGGAACAGGTCTTTCCCACAAGCGCATTACGATAAGTGTCAAGACAGATGTCGCCTGACCTCATTTTTAAAAGCTTCCTGAATCGTCCGAAAACAGATAGCAGATTCAATTCCGGCTTCGGTTTCCGAAAACAAGAGGCAGAAGATATGGCGCACACCGGGCTTACTGCCCGGAGCGCACAAGACGAACCCGCTGGCTGGCTTTCTTGCTGTCGGCACTGACAAAGCCGTTATTGAAAAGGAGACACCAGGCAAGGTGAGTGAAGTCGGCAGAGGCCGAGGAAGACCAGAACCAGTAGTCACCAGGCAAGGCTTTATGATCGTATGGTGCAAGGGTTCTCAGCTCAGAAATGGTGGGGAGCCGGAATCCACCCGGAGCTGTCAGGCGTACGGCATCCTCCCAGCTTCCTTTCCAGGCTTCTCCACTGCAGCCTGAACCTGTCCAGCTCTGACCATGGGGGCAGCGCTGCCATTCAAGCCCTGTGGTACTGTCCCGGACAATGGAACCCTTGCTTCCTTCCACCTCCTGAAACCGGGGAGGCGGCTGCTGTGCTGCCTGCACGGCTCCTGCAACACAAAAAACCATCATTACCCCAAGAAAGATCACCAGATTTTTTTTTAAACATCCCTTCGCCTGAACCTGTTTTTTCTTCATGGTCTTGTCCTTTTTTAAAATGATTCTTCAATACTTCCCATCGCCATAAAAACCTTTTGATTCTGACCCATAAAGAACAGTTTCATGGGCCATGTCCGCTGATAAAATAAGCTTATAGCAACAAGCATACCAGAATGCGGATTGCCTGTCCCTGCGGATTATGATCCTATGAAAAATAAAAAAGATCACCCCGTTAGCACCAACAGAAATGGGCATATGACAACAAAGTTGCCATGATAGGGAAAAAGATCCGTTCTCTCTGATTGTTAAAAATATCTTCGAGGCAGATGGGCTTATGGCGTTATCAGGTTTTGCAATACACCCTGAAAAAAGCAGGCAAATCCTTTGAAGAAAAAGGCTCTCCCAGAATTCCACAGACAGCCGTCAGGCCTATAGGGCGGCGGATATTCCCAAAAAATCCCCTCCCCTGTCCGCATAGAAAAAATCCATGGAATTGTAAGGTCTCATCGAAAAGAACGATTTGATCGGAACACTTTCCATTGCCTATATCTATGCCCTATTGGGGTTTGCATACAGAAAATCTTCCTTCATTCAGAAGGAAGCCCAAGGATGCAGGCCTCTCCATGACAGTGCCTCTCCATCGGGGACTTCCCCCGAGCTGTCCCTGAACCGGATTTTTTTCCTGGAGTTTCAATGTTTTTCAAAAAGCTTTTTACCCGAAAAAAAAGAAAGCCCCTGCGGGTGGATCGGGGAATGCTTCTCTTTGATCACACCTCCGACGTGATCCGTGCGGAGACCCTCCTTAAAGCCGAAGGCTGGGCCATCCAGGTCATGGGCCCGCCACCGGAAATCCAGAGGGGGTGCGATCTTGTGGTGGAATTTCCCCTCATGGAGCAGATGCGCATCCTCGAAACCCTGAAGGCTAAAAAGGTCATCCCTCTGGAAGTGGTACCTGTGGCAGGCCCCCTTCTCTTGCCTGTGGATCTTTTCCACACAAAAGATTTCGGGGACTATCTCATGGTGCGGGCGGCCAACATGAAAATCACCATCGAAAAGAAAACCCGCATCATCGTGAACATCTCGGGCGGGGGATGTCCGGATGTGCCCTTTCTTGCGGAGCAGCTTACGGGAAAAACCCTGGAAGAAGCCCCGAAGCCAAGAGAAATCGGCCACACCCTCTGCGGGTATGCCTTGCAGCTTGCCTATGAGGAGGTAGAACGCCAATGCTCCTGATCGCAGGAACCGTACCGGATCTGAACTTTCCCCTGGTCTTTGGCCCGGCCCTTCTGGAAGGCCGGAGCCTGAAGGTGGGAGAGCACCGCATTCCCGTGCTTCGGGGAACCCCGGCCCTTGTGGCTGCGGCCATTCAGGCATCCCGCTTTGCAGGGAGTGAGCCCCCCCATGTCCTGCTGGCCGGAGACACGGGACGGGGCGGCGGCAGCCGCCTTGTGTACCAGTATCTTGTGGAAAATGCGGCCCACCTGGGGGCGGATACCCTCACCTTCCACTATCTCCAGCCTGAGGTGGACTGGCACAACCGCATCCTCATGGCCCTTGATGCCCTGCCCCGGCCCCCTGTCCGCATTGCGGATGCAGGCTTCATGTATGCCGCCAAAATGAGCGGTTACGCCAGCGCCTATGATCTCTTCACCCCGGATGTGGGAGAACTGGCCTTTCTTGCGGATGAAAAGGCCCCCCATCCCTTTTATACCCGGGGCTTCATCCTGCATCAGGACGAGAACGCGCCGGAGCTCATCGAAAGGGCCTATCTCCACGACAATGCCGCAAAATATCTGCTGGTGAAGGGGGCTTCCGATCTTTTTGCCTCAAGGGATCAAATCCACTGGCGGGTGGATGCCCCCTCCTGGGAGGCCATGGAAGCCATGGGCGGCACAGGTGATACCCTGACGGGCATGGCGTCAGCCCTCATTGCGGGCGGCATGGACATGGAAAGGGCCTGTCATCTGGCAGCCCTGGCCAACCGTCAGGCGGGTGTTCTGGCAAAGCCTACGCCCGCAAGCCAGGTGGCGGCCATTGTGGAGGTGCTTTTTGAAGCCCTTAAGCAATGCGGACAAGAAAAAATACGGGATCATGAATAGCCCCTGTCCTTTCCGGAGGGAAAAAAGCAGCCCTTAGCCTGGGGCTTGCGAAACTGGCCCGGCATGGGGCCTGGAGGATTTCCCAAAGGAAAACCAATGCGTGATCACAACTCCCAAGCGAGATCAAACAGAAAAATGTATAGTCCATCGGGTGGATGCTTTTTTTGTTTTTCAAGGCTTTGAGGAGGGATGGATGGTTTCTGAAACCGTATTAAGGTATGAGGCCCATGCTTTAAGTGAAAAAGAAACCCTGAAAGCAGCGGCGGTTTTTCTCCACGCCCATGGCCTTGAAATGGCTCCGGTTGTGGATGGCGGCCAAAGCCTTTCCGGTTTTTTTTCAAGGGAGGATATTCTGCGGGCCATCCGGGATGGCACATCCTTTGATACGGAAATCCGGAAGGTTCTCACCCGGAAACCCGAGACTCTGGAGGGGAGTACCACCCCATCTGAAAAGTCCGAAGGCGCTCTGCTCCATGGGATCATGCATGCCATCGTGAACGCCTCTGGCAGCATGGTGATCGCAACGGACCCGGATGAGACCATACGCTTTGTCAGCAGATCCGCAGAAATGCTTCTTAAGACGGAAAGCCAGGCACTGCTTGGCCGAAAATTATCCGATTTTGTAAAAATCCCCCAAACACAGGCCTCCTTTGGGTGTGAAAAGGAATCCCTGGCACCTAAGGTTCAGGTGGACGGAAGACTTTTTCATCCCAGAAGCTGTCCCATGGAGTACGAAGGCCGCACCCTTGGATTTGTGATCCACTTCCATGAAATTCTGAATCCGGAGCCGGTGTCCGGTGAGCTTGCCTCGGCAAAGGAGCTGAACCGGGAGTTGCATGCCATCATCGAGTCTTCTTCGGACGGAATCTATGTCTGCGATGGCGATGCCAACGTGCTCAGAATCAACCGGGCCTACAGGGAAATTACCGGGCTGGACACCTCCGATTTTTACGGAAGAAATATGAAAGATCTCGTAAAGGAAGGGATCTATTCAGAATCTGTGACCCTGAAGGTTCTGGAAAGCAACGGGCCTGTGAGCATTGTTCAGAAGACCAGCACGGGCAAATCTCTCCTTGCAACGGGCAAGCCCATTTTTAATGAGGATGGCAGTGTTTTCCGGGTTGTGACCAGCGTGAGGGATATCACGGAACTTTATTCCCTGCAGTTGCGCCTTGAGGAATCCAGAAGGATTTCAGAACAATACATGAAAGAGCTGCAGAGTCTGCGCGTAAAACGGGTAAGAAACATCGAGGGCATGGTCATTGGCTCGGCTGAGATGGAAAAGGTCATTGAAATGTCCATGCGGTTTGCGAAAATCCAGGCAACGGTGCTCATTACCGGTGAATCGGGAACGGGCAAGGAGATGGTTGCGGATATCATTCACAAACACAGTGACAGGGCAGACAGGCCCTGCGTGAAGGTTAACTGCGGTGCCATTCCCAAGGATCTCATGGAGTCCGAATTTTTCGGGTACGAGGAGGGGGCTTTCACAGGGGCCCGCAAAGGCGGAAAGCCCGGTTATTTTTCCATGGCTGAGGGAGGAACCCTTTTTCTGGATGAAATCGGAGAGCTGTCCTATGACCTGCAGGCAAAACTGTTGAGGATTCTGCAAAGTAAGGAGCTTTTTCAGATAGGCGGGCAGAAACCCCGCACAATGGATGTGCGCATCCTTGCGGCCACCAATAAGGACCTTGAAACCATGGTTGCGGAAAAGCTCTTTCGGGAAGACCTTTACTACCGCATCCATGTTTTTCCCCTGCATATTCCGCCGCTCAGGGAAAGGCCCGATGACATCCAGTTTCTGGCCGCGCATTTTCTGAAATTTTTCAATAAGAATTATGGAACACAAAAGCGTCTGTCGCCGGATGTACTGGATGTTTTTGAAAGGTATGCGTGGCCGGGCAATATCCGGGAGCTTCAGAATCTCATTGAGAGGCTTGTGGTCATTTCGCCGGAAGACATCATCACAGGAAAGGATCTGCCTTCCGCTTTTTGGGATTCCGAAGGAGCCTCCTCCCTTCCGACGGGTCTTTCCGTGAAAGGGCTGATGCCCCTGAAAGAAGCCCTGGAGTCCGTTGAAAAACAGCTGATCTCCATGGCCTATGAAAACTTTGCCACGACAAGAGACATGGCGGATTATCTGGGGATCAGTGCGGCTTCCGTTGTGCGCAAAGCCGCAAAATACGGGATCAGAAAAGGAAGGTAAAGGGATACCGGTCGGGTTTTCTTAACCATCCTCTCCGGGGGAAGCTTTGTTGTATTTCTGAAACACGTTTCGTTTTTGCAACAACCCGAAAATTCCAAGACTTTTCCGGCCGCAGGCTTTGGGTTTCTGCCTTTCAGGGTCACCTTTGCCATGGCCCCATGGGCGGGGTGGGATGGGGATTTTTAGGATGAACGGAGGGCCTTGTTTCCTTTGTGAAACAGGGCTTTTTTGTTTTTTAAGGATCATCGGAAATAAAAACAAAGCCCGCAACATTCATATAGTGTTTGATTACAGATGCTTACATCCTTTCTCTGCGACCTTTTTCTCCCTGGGCCGCAGCAGGCAGAAAATGGCATGACCAATGCAAAGGCTTGCTGTCATCAGGCAATATGGAACAGGGATTCCCCTATCACCCAACCCAGGCAAGGAGGTTTTGAATGAAAACAGGATCCGCGTATGAAGACAGTCTGAGAAAACTCAACCTTCAGGTGTATCTTTTTGGAAAGAAGGTGGCCAATGTTGTGGATGATCCCATCATCCGACCCTCCATGAATGCGGTGAAGCTCACCTATGAGCTTGCGGAAAAGCCGGAATATGAAGATCTCATGACAGCCACATCCCACCTGTCAGGCAAAAAAATCAACCGCTTCACCCATATCCATCAGAATGCTGAGGATCTTGTGAAAAAAACCAAGATGGAAAGGCTTCTGGGCGCGAAGACCGGCTGCTGTTTTCAGCGTTGCGTGGGAATGGATGCCTTGAATGCCCTTTCCATCACCACGTACAACATCGATAAAAAATATGGCACCTCCTATAATGCACGGTTTCTCAGGTATCTGGAATATGTGCAGGAGGAGGATCTGGTCTGCGATGGCGCCATGACGGATCCCAAAGGGGACAGGAGCCTTCCGCCCCATCAGCAGGCAGACCCGGATCTGTTCCTGCGCGTTGTAGAGGAAAGAAAAGACGGCATCCTTGTGAGAGGGGCCAAAGCCCACCAGACCGGGGCCCTCAACTCCCATGAAATCATCGTGATGCCGACCCTGTCCATGGGAGAAAAAGATAAGGACTATGCGGTTTCCTTTGCCCTTCCATCGGATGCGGAAGGTATCACGTACATTTACGGGCGCCAGTCCTGTGACACAAGAAAGCTTGAAAAGGGAAGTATCGACAGAGGCAATCAGTGCTATGGCGGTCATGAGGCTCTGGTGGTTTTTGATGATGTTTTTGTTCCCTGGGAGCGGATTTTTCTTTTCAGGGAGTTTGAATTCTCAGGGGAGCTTGTGGAGAATTTTGCCTCCTACCACAGGCAGAGTTACGCCTGCAAGGTAGGCGTAGGGGATGTTCTGATCGGGGCTTCCCAGGTGGCGGCGGAATACAATGGGGTGCACAAGGTTTCCCACATCAAAGATAAAATCATTGAAATGAACCATCTGAATGAAACCCTGTTCTGCGGCTCCCTGGCCTGCGCCTGCGAGGGAAGCCGTCAGCCCTCCGGAACCTACCTCGTCAATACCCTCCTTGCCAATGTCTGCAAACAGAATGTGACAAGATTTCCTTACGAGATTGCACGGCTTGCCCAGGACATTGCCGGAGGGCTCATGGTGACCATGCCTGCGGAAGAGGATTTTCATTCTCCGGATGTGGGACACTGGCTGAGAAAATACTATGCGGCAAGCCCTTCTGCCACCGTTGAGAACAGAATGAGAATTCTGAGGCTGATTGAAAATCTCACCCTGGGAACAGCGGCGGTGGGCTATCTCACGGAATCCATGCACGGTGCGGGCTCTCCCCAGGCGCAGCGGATCATGATCTCAAGACAGGTGAACATGGAGGAGAAGAAGAAAACCGCTAAAAAGCTCTGCGGTATTGAGGGATGAAGGCGTGTGAAGATCGGTGTGAAATACTGCGGCGGCTGCCATCCCCTTGTGGACAGGATCGCCATGGGCGCAAAAGTTCTAAAGGCTCTTCTGCCGCTGGCGACCTTTGTTCCATATGAGGATGGGGAGGCAGAAAAGGTTCTGGTCTTTGTCGGGTGCGCTTCGGCCTGCCCTGATGTCAGAGGCATTAAAGGGGAAAAACTGCGCTACATCGGCAGTGACGAGGACGCGGATCTTTTTTTGTATGAAATGGAAAGGGTTTTTCGTAATCCGGGACAAAGCAACTGAAAATCCCTGTTTTTTGCGGGAAGGAAGGGGGTTTTTCCATGCAATGGGTGCATGAATATCAAAGAAAACTCTGCAGTGCGGAAGAAGCCGTAAAGTCCATAGGCTCCGGAGACCGGGTGGTGCTGGGCCATGCGGCGGGCGAACCGCGCATTCTGGTGGATGCCATGGTCCGGAATGCGGAGGGGCTTGAGAATGTGGAAATTGTGCACATGGTCGCCCTGGGAGAAGGGGCATACTGCCTTCCCCGATATGCGGGCGTTTTCAGGCATAATGCCCTGTTTGCGGGCGCAAATACGCGAACGGCCATCCACGAGGGCAGGGCTGTTTTTACGCCCTGTCATTTCAGCAGGATTCCGGATCTTTTCAGCCGGGGGATTCTTCCGGTGGATGTGGCCCTGATCAAGGTTTCCGCGCCGGATGCCCATGGCTTCTGTTCGTTCGGGGTGTCGGTGGATTACACCAAGGCTGCGGCGGAGAATGCGAAAATCGTGATTGCCGAAGTGTCTTCCCGCATGCCGAGAACCCTTGGAGATGCCTTCATCCATATCTCTGAAATGGATTTCTGTGTGGAAAGCGATGAAGGGCCCATCCTGCTCAAGCCTCCTGTTCTCACGGAAGAGGATGAAAGAATAGGCAGGCATATTGCGGGCCTGATCGAAGATGGCGACTGTCTGCAGCTGGGGATAGGGGCCGTGCCCGATGCCATTTTGGGTTTTCTGAAGGACAAAAAGGACCTCGGTATTCACAGTGAGATGATCTCTGACGGGGTGGTGGATCTTGTGAAGAGCGGCGTCATCAATGGCGCGAGAAAGAACTGCCACAGGGGCAGAATGGTTGTCACTTTTCTGATGGGCACGGAAAAGCTCTACGATTTTATCCACAACAACCCATCCATTGAGATGCACCCCGTTGATTATACCAACCATCCTGAAATCATCGCGAGAAATGACAACATGGTTTCCGTGAACTCGGCGCTCCAGGCGGATCTCACAGGCCAGGTGGTCTCGGATACGCTGGGATACAGGCAGTACAGTGGAACCGGCGGGCAGCTGGATTTTATCCGGGGGGCCGCAGGGTCGAAAAACGGGCGTTCCATCCTGGCCTTTCACGCAACGGCCGCTAAAGGCAAGGTTTCAAGGATCGTCGCCCACATGGATGAGGGGGCCAGTGTCACCACGCCAAGGGCGGACACCCACTACATTGTCACAGAGTACGGTGTTGCGGATTTACGGGGAAAATCCATTCCCGAAAGGGCCAAGGCGCTCATTGCCATAGCACATCCGGATTTCAGAGAAGGCCTGAGGCGTTCCTTTTATGAGATTTACCGGATGGATCCGTGGAAAGGAGGGACCATTTCCTGATGGACGGAGTCAAGGGGTTTGACTGGGCGGATCTTGAAACAAGGAATATCCAGGAGGTGTTTTGATGAAACTTTATTTTTTCCAGGCCGGGATTTTAAAAAGTCAGAAACAGTTTTTTACAGCAGGCAGGGGTCTGGGAGAAGCCTTTGATGTTCCGGTGCCTTTTTTTCTCATGGAACACCCGGAAGGCTATGTGCTTTTTGACACGGGCAATGCCAGGGAAGTGATTGACCGCAAGGAAGAACACTGGGGTGATGTGGTGGCGGCCTATGATCCTGTGATGACGGAAGAGGAATGGGTGGTTTCCGCCATAGCAAAGGTGGGCGTACATCCTGAAGATGTGAAGTATGTGATTCTTTCCCACCTTCATCTGGACCATGCCGGTGGGGTGGGTCATTTTCCAAAGGCCAGGTATATTGTGCAGCGCGAGGAACTCCATTTTGCCTACGTTCCTGATTTTTATATGAAAGGTGCTTATATCCGGAAGGATTTCGATAAACCCGTAGACTGGTTTATCCTGGAAGGCTGGCAGGATGATGGTTTTGATGTATTTGGGGATGGGAAAATCAAAGTGCTCTTTACACCGGGTCATACGCCCGGCCATCAATCCGTTCTTGTGAATCTTCAGAACGAAGGGTCTTTTCTTCTTACGGGGGATTCCTGCTACACCCAGGAAAACCTGAATGAGGATGTGCTTCCGGGCCTTGTGGCAGACCCCAGGGCAACGGTGAAGACCATGCAGCGCATCCGCATGCTGAAGGATCGGAATGTCGCCGTTGTGACGGGTCATGATCCCGTTGCCTGGCAAACCTTCAGAAAGGCTCCGGAATATTACAGTTAATGAGCCCCTCTGAAACGGCAGGCTGCGGCAACTTAAAAAACAGGCCCATGAAAAACCTCTTCTGAGCTTTTTACATCCCTTGGAAGAGGTTTTTTTCAGGCGTCTATTTTTTTGTTTTTTCAGAAACAGGCAATGCTGAAGACGGCCCTTTCAGAGCATTAGGGCTTACTCCCGCACGCGTACGGCTTTTTCCGCCATGGCCTCACTGATCTGGGCGGCTTTTTCAGGATTCATACGGCCGAGAATATCCGCTGCCGTGTCCGGCCGCATTTCCCGGAAGATTTTTCTTGCCACCCCGAGATCCATGGCATCAAACACAGGAGCCGCCTGCTTGGCCTTCATGCCACCGTAAAAACGGGCCAGTTGCTGTATTTTGGCGGCATCCTCTTCATCCGCGCGGCGTTCCGCCTCACTGCGCTTGCGGGAAAGACGCTCCAGCCCTTCTGTGACCTGACGGTTCAACTCCTGCAGACGTAAGACCTCTTCTTCCACCTCCCTGCGTAAGAGGTTAAGGCGTCTTCGCTCTTCCTCCAGGGCTTCGGCTTCCTTGCGAATGGCTTCCCGACGGGCGGCCAGACCTTCCAGTTCCCGCACCACAGGATCCTTTGTGTCCTCCTGCGCAAAGACCTCTCCTGCAAACAGAATTCCCATGAAAAAAAGCAGTCCGAATCCCGCAATCCAGTAAGTTTTTCTTTTTGTTTTCATTCCATGCCCTCCCGGATTTTACGGATGGAAACCATGTCATCGGTTTCTTTCTGCTGCTGAAGATTCATTTCCTGAAGGTATTCCTCCTTGCGGCGCGTCTTCAGATTTTCAAGGGCCTTTTCCGCCATCCGCGCCTGATCAAGGAGGCGCTGCTTTTCCTTGAGCTGGTAGAGAATTCTTTTTTTTCTTTCCTCGAGCTTCACCAGTCGTATTTCAAGATCTGCGATAAAGTCCGTGTGCAGCCGGAAGCGCTCTCCGGAAATTCCCTCCTCGGTTTCCTTTTCCATGAGAAAAAGGGCGGTCTGCCGCTCTTGACCCAAAAGACGGATGTCCTCCTGGCACTGCTCCAGGAGTTTCTGCACGGCCATGAGGGCCTGCAGGGCCTGCTGAACCTGAAAACTGCGGTAGCGGAGCAGGGACTCCATGCGAAAAACAAAGCGTTTCATGGACCTTTATCTCCGGTAAGAATACCTGCCAGGGCGGCATAGCCCTCTTCCGAGGTCACTCGCACATCCACACGCTGGCGAAGAAACTCCTGGATTTTGGGAGCCATTTTTTTGGCAAGATCCACACGGGGGCTGGATCCGTCCACATAGGCACCGATCTGAATCATGTCTTCGGCTTCACGGTAGGTAGCCAATATACGGATGGCCTGCTCCCGCAGGGCCAGATTTTCCGGTCGGCTCACATCCCTGGCCACGCGGCTGACGCTGCCCAGCACATCAATGGCAGGATAGTGTCCCCGGCTGGCGATCTGACGGGAAAGCACAATGTGCCCATCCACGATGGAGCGCACCGTGTCCCCCACAGGATCGTTCATGTCATCGCCTTCCACGAGAACGGTGTAGATTCCCGTGATGCTGCCCTTGCCCTTTACCGTACCTGCCCTTTCCAGCAAAATGGGAACCTGCACGAAAAAGGAAGGTGTATAGCCCCGGGTGGTGGGCGGTTCCCCTGCGGCCAGGCCCACGTCCCGGCTGGACATGGCGTAACGGGTCAGAGAATCCAGAAGCAGCAGCACATCCTTGCCCTGGTCCCGGAAATATTCCGCCAGGGTGGTGGCGAGATAAGCCCCCCGCATGCGCACCAGGGGCGGAACGTCCGATGTGGCGGCCACCACCACGGATTTTTCCCGGCCCTTTTCCCCCAGAATGTCCTCCACAAAATCCTTTACCTCCCGGCCGCGTTCGCCAATGAGTCCGATGACCACCACGTCTGCGGCCGTATGCCGGGTCATCATGCCCATGAGCACACTTTTTCCCACACCGGATCCTGCCATAATGGCCACACGCTGTCCCCGGCCCAGGGGAATCATGGTGTTGATGGCGCAGATCCCCACATCCATGGGTTGTTTCACAGGATCCCTGTCCAGGGGGTTGATGGGCTGACCGTAAAGGGAATAGGCTGTGTCCGCTTCAATGGGGCCGAGGCCGTCCAGGGGATGGCCCATGCCGTCAATCACCCGGCCTAAAAAAGCATTGCCCACCGGAGCCAGGGGATGTGCAGCCTCCACAAGAACGCGGCTTCCGGGGCGTATGCCCCGGGTACTGCCATAGGGCATGAGAAGGGTGTGATTTTTCCGGAAGCCCACCACCTCGGCAAGGATGTCTTTTCCGTCATCCAGAAGGATACGGCAAAAACTGCCAATGCCCTGGCCCATGCCTTCCGCCTCGGCGATGAGCCCCACCACCTGCACCACACGGCCTTCCAGGGTGGTCAGGGGCGTATTCTGGACGAGGCGGTGATAGGAAGAAAAGTCCATATGAAAATCATGGGCAGAAACCATGTCATCCTCCCTTGGTGTCCGCCGCCAGCAAAAGGGTTTCTTTGAGTACATGCATGCGTTGTTTCAGATCTTCCCGGATGCTCCCTGAAGCCGCACGGATGTGGCAGCTTCCCCGGCTGATGCCGGGATCCGAGGCCACTTCCAGTTGGCGCAGTTCGGGTGCCTGCTCAAAAAAACGCTCCCTGGCCATTTCCACCTGCTGAAAATCCTCAGGATTGACGGATACGGTGACTTTCAGGGGATCCGGAAGGCGATGCAGGGCGGAAATCACGGCCCGCTCCACCACACGGCTGTCCACGGCCAGGGTTCCGAAGACCAGGGTTTCTGCGATCTCCAGGGCCAGGGAGATGATTTCCTTTTCATAGCGGGCGAGGATGGCAGGCCATTGCGCTTGTATGGACTGCAACAGCTGCCCCAGTTCTCCGGCCTGGATGGCAAGCTCTCCTGTGCCCGCAGCCCGGCCTTCTTCATAGCCCCTGTCGTACCCTTCCGCAGCGCCCTGGGCAAGCCCCTCTTCCCGGCCTGAGGCCAGGCCTTCGTTGTACCCCGCCTCAAAGCCTTCCCTGTGCCCCTGGTCCCGGCCTGAGGCGAGACCCTCTTCATACCCTGCCTTGCGTGCGGCCTCCCGTTGCTGGGTAAAATCCGGTGCTGTTTTTTTTTCAGGTTCCGGCGAGGGAGGCAGGCCTCCGGATGCAGGGACGCCTTCGCTTCCGGGCAGGGGAGCGGAGCGGGGGATCGCGGAAGCCGGAATTTCCGAAGCCCTGTGGGGAGGGAATGGAGAGGGATCCGCAGAGCGTATGGGTTTGCCTCCCGTATCAATGAAGGGCCTGAATGCTTCTTCGGGCGTATGTTCCCGGCTGTAAATGGTGCTGAAGTTTTCATCCCGTCCCTTGGTCGGCAGGGGACGGGTGGGGATATCCTCCCGGATGAATTTGCGCAGGCTGCCCACATCCATGGGTTTCCAGCCTTCATCATGGTTTTCTTTCTGATCAGACAAGGATATCGTCCTTTCCCTTGCCACCCAGGGTAATCACGCCCTGCTCTTCCAGCTCCTTGGCAGAACGGACAATGGCCTGCTGGGCTTCCTCCACGTCGGAAAGCTTCACCGGCCCCATTACCTCCAGGTCTTCCAGCAGCATTTCCGCAGCACGCAGGGAGAGGTTGCCAAGGATTTTCTGACGCATATCCTCGCTGGTGGCCTTGAGGGCCAGGGTAAGCTGGGCGCCTTCCACTTTTTTGAGAATTTCCCGCATGGCTCTGTCGTCCACCCGTACCAGATCCTCGAAAACAAACATCATTTCCCGGATTTCCGTAGCCATGTCCACGCTTTCGGATTCGATCAGTTCCATGACCACTTCCTCGGTGCTCTTGTCCACGCCATTGAGAATATCCACCAGCACCTGAAGGCCGCCGGTCTTGCCCACGCTGGAGCCCACGGCTTCCAGCTCCCGCCGCAGGGCCTCATCCACATCCCGCACCACTTCCTCAGGAACCTGACCCAGGAGGGCAATGCGATAGGCGATATCCCCCTTTTTCTCATTGGGAATGGCCATGAGAATTTCCGAAGCCACTTCCGGCGGCAGGTGGGCCAGAATCATGGCGATGGTCTGGGGATGCTCCCCTTCCACATAGGAGGCCAGGGTGTCGATGTTGATGCGACGGCTCCAGTCAAAGGGAATTTCCCGCCGGGCATCCTCGATTTCCTTGATGATGGATCGGGCGGCCTCCGGACCCAGGGCCTTTTCCAGGGTTTTTTTGAAGAAATCATCCCCTTCCACAATGAGGCTGGTTTCCCCTTCAAAGGATTCCACAAAAAGGGAGAGTACCTCTTCCATCTCGTCGGGCTCCACCTTGTCAATGCTGCCCATGGCGGCAGCTGCAATGCGGATTTCGTGGGGTTTCATACGCCGGAACATCTCAGAGGCATACTCTTCTCCCATGAGCAGAAGAAAAATGGCCGCCCGCCTGGCTCCCTTGCTCACCTCTGTGTTCTTTTTTTCCTTATTATCCGCCACCCTTTAGGCCTCCTCACCCGAAAAACCGGCTTTCCCAAGTTCCTGTCCCATCCCATGCCATTAGGAATGGCCCCCTTTTTCTACTCTTCCCGGAGCCAGCCCTTCAGGATGTTGGCTGTGCGATCCAGGTCCGTCTGAGCCAGTTTGACGGCCTTTTCATCCAGAGGCAACTCCTCTTCCACCACCTCTTCATCGGTGATGTCCAGAAGACCTCCCGCAGGTTCGGGCAGAGCCGGTGTTTCCACGCCTTCGCGGATCTCCTTGACCGTTTTATGAATGGGACGGAGGACGAAGAAAAAGAGCATGAGTACGAGGATGAGATTGGCCACAAGCCGACCATATTCCTTGCGCAGGCGCGCAAGCCCGGTCAGGGGATCCTCATCCATGACGGGTTCCTCGTCAGGATTGAAAGCAAAGGTTTCCACCACCACCTGATCGCCCCGGAGTTCGGAAAAACCCATGGCATTTTTCACCACTTCCGTGAACTGGGCCATTTCCTCCGGCGTGCGCTGCACATAACGCCTTGTCATAACCCCGTTTTCATCCCGCTGCCACTCATAACGACCATCAATCACCGCTGCCACGCTTAAACGACTGAGTACGGCAAAGGGCTTTTCCGTGCTTCTTACCCGTTTGCTCAACTCATAATTCACCACGTCATCCTGTTTTCTTCCCTTTTCCAGGGTTTCCAGGGGTCCGCCTTCGGTTCCTGGCGGTACAACGGGATTCACACTGGAAATGGCACCCAGGGGACCCCGCAGCCTTTCCGTTTCCTCATTGAGGTTCTGGCGGCTGCGGACAAAGGGGGTTTCCCTTTCTTCGGGATCAAAAATTTCCTCACTCATTTCCTCGCGGGAAAAATCCATCTCCGCCGTAACCCGGACAATGGCGCGGTCTTTACCCACCACCCGCTCCAGCAGGGTCTCAATGCGCTCACTAAGCTCTTTTTCCCGTACATTCCGGTACTGGACCTGATTTCTGACCCGCGTTCCTTCCAGCTCCGCCAGCTTTTCCGATTCACTGCGACCCCGGTACAGCACCCGTCCACGGGTATCCACCACGGTGACCAGTTCCGGCGTGAGATCCTGGATGGCCGCAGCCACCAGATGCACCACCGCATCCACCTTGCTCTGGGGAAGATCCGTACCCTGCTTGATGCGCAGGAGCACGGAAGCACTGGGAGGCCGCGTTTCTTCCACAAAAACCGAATCCTTGGGCATGACCACCATGACCCGGGCGTCCAGCACTTCATTGAACTGCCGGATGGTGCGGGAAAGCTCTCCCTGAAGGGCCCTCTGGAGGTTGAGCTTCTGCACAAACTCTGTTGTGCCGAAATCGCTCTTGTCAAAGACCTCAAAGCCCACGCCGCCGCCCTTGGGAAGTCCTTCCCCGGCCAGGGAAAGACGGGTTTCATGCACCTGGCCTGCAGGCACACGGATGGCGCTGCCGCCGCCTTCCAGCTCATAGGGAACCCGCATCTCCTTCAGCTTATCCACAATCTCCGAAGCGTCCTTTTCCGAAAGATTCGTATAAAGGACGCCGAATTCGGTTTTGTTGGCCATAAAAAACAAGGAGGCAAAGCCGATGATGGTCAGAACGACCACAGCTCCCAGCACAATCTTGCGGGGAAGGGGCATGTTCCGCCAGATGGAAAGTATTTGTTCGATGACCGGATTCATGGCGCACGCTCCGAATGCGGGAAAAGGACCTGGAAAGGCTTTTCCAGGGGGTTGTTTTCTGTCCGGGTCCGGGAAGATCTTCCGGACAGCGGGACAAGGGCAAAAAAGAATCGATTAAAAAAAACTTCTCATGCATCAGAACTGCATGTGCATGATTTCCTTATAAGCTTCCAGAGCCTTGGACCGCACCTGCACCAGAAGGCGCATGGAAAGGTCGGCTTCCTGCAGGGCCATCATGCCCTCATGCAGGTCCAGTTCTCCGAGCATGACCTTTTCCGCCGCAAGGTCAGATGTTTTCTGAAGGGTATTGACCTCCCGGACCGCTCCGTTCAGCCGATCAGCAAAACTTCTGCCGGAAAATTCCGGGGTGGCAGTTTGGACCTTTGCCTGACCCGATCCGGGGGTGGGCAGGGGAAAAAAGGGGGCACGCAGGGAATCCATGGCTTTTCTCCTTTATTGCAGGGTTTCAGGCTGAAACCGGAGGCGGGTATGCTCCGCCGGGCTTTTTTTAAAAAGGCTTATTTGCCGATTTCAAGCGCTTTCATCATCATGGCCTTGGTGTTGTTCATGGCTGTGATGCTGGCCTCATAGGCCCGCCGCGCCACCAGCATATCCGCCATTTCCGTGAGATGATCCACATTGGGCATGGCCACATATCCGGTGACAGGATCCGCATCCGGGTGGCTGGGATTGTACACCAGACGAAAATCCTCCTGGGACTGCACCACATCCGTGACCTTCACACCCCGCTGATCTCCGTCCCGTTCCCGTTCCCTTTCGAACATCTCATGAAAACCTAAGTCATCGTATTTTTCTCTGGCTTCGGCCTTTTGCAGACCAAGGGGAATTTCCTCGGGTGTTCTTGCCTCGTACACCACCATCTTTCTGCGGTAGGGACCCCCCTCTTCCGTGCGGGTGGTATCCACGTTGGCCAGGTTCTGGGCAATGACGTTCATTTTCATGCGGTGGGCGGCCAGGGCCGTTCCACTGATTTTAAAGGACTTCAGAAGATCTACCATCAGCTACCTCCTTCGGCTATGGCGTGGCGCAGAATGGTCATTTTCCGTATCATCATGTCTGCGGTGGTCCTGTACTGCATGTTGTTTTCCACAAGATTGGCCATCTGCTCGTCAATGTCCACAGAATCCAGATGGTAGGCGTCTGCATTGTCATAAATGGAGGCGCGGATGGGATCCGGAGGCGGATCTCTGTCAAGATGCCTGGGATGGGTCATGGCCACCCGTCTGGGAGGCGGATCTTCCATGGCTTTTTGCAGGGTGCGGTTGAAATCCAGATCCCTGGGCTTGTAGTGGATGGTGTCCACATTGGCCACGTTGGCGGAAATGAGGCTGTGCCGGAAACTGGAAACATCCAGGCCCTTTCCCATCATATTATAGGTGGTATCAAATAAACGGTGGTTGCTCATGGTTCTCTCCTCTCCGGGATGGTCCACCCTGGTTCTTTGGCTTTCTTCAGGACTGGGGTCGGGCGTGCTTCCCAGCGGCCTTTGCACAGCCCGGACACCAGGGGGATCTGGGCAAAAAATATGCAAGACCCATGCCGGAAAAAGGGAGGTCGGGGTGGATCGGAGAGGGAAAAAAGGAGGGTCAGGCTTCAAAGGAGAGGTCGGACTGATCTCTGTACTCGTTGAGCTTGTTGCGCAGGGTGCGCACGCTGATGCCCAGAAGCTGGGCCGCATGGGTGCGGTTACCATCAAAACGCTTCAGGGTATGGAAAATCATCTGCCGCTCCACCTCTTTGAGGGGAACATCTAAAAAGGTTTCCGGCAGAATCCAGTCGCTGGTCTGTTCCGCCTCCGATGCTGCGGAAGGCCGTGGGTTATCTTCCAGAAGCAGGTCTTCCGGACGGATTTCCACCCCATCGCAGAGCAGAACAGCGCGGCGGATGACGTTTTCCAGTTCCCGGACATTGCCGGTGAAGGTGCCGGATGTCAGACGGTCCAGGGCGCTTTGTGTCAGACCTTTGACACCCCGGCCATCTTCGGCATTGTATTTTTGGATAAAAAACCTTGCCAGAAGAGGGATGTCCCCCCGTCGATCCCGCAGGGGGGGGATACGCAGGGGAATGGTGTTCAGGCGATGGTAAAGATCCTCGCGGAACTCCCCTTCTTCCATGGCCACGCGCAGGTCCCGGTTGGTGGTTGCCACAATGCGCACATCCACCCGTACAGGACGGTTGCCGCCCACCCTGTCCACAGCGCCTTCCTGCAAGACACGCAGAAGTTTCGCCTGGAGGTGTACGGGCATTTCCGTGACCTCATCGAGAAGCAGAGTGCCGCCATGGGCCATTTCAAATTTGCCTTCTTTGCGGAAGGCTGCGCCGGTAAAAGCGCCCTTTTCATGGCCGAAAAGTTCACTCTCCAGAAGGTTTTCGGGAAGTGCTGCACAGTTGATGGCCACAAAAGGTCCCTGTTTGCGGGGGCTGTTTTCATGGATCATGCGTGCAAAAAGTTCCTTGCCCGTTCCGGATTCTCCCTGGATGAAAACCGGGGCCCGGCTGGCCGCCACCCTCAGGGTCAGATCCATGAGACGCTGCATGCCGGGGTCCTGGCTGACAATGGCGCAAGCCCCCGGTGCTTCGGGTCTTTCTCCGAAAATCTGGGCAAAAAGTCTGCGGATACGGGCTTCTTCCAGGGGAAGCAGCATAAAATCCAGGGCCCCGGCCCGGATACAGGCCACAGCAAGATTTACATCCACACTCCCGGAAATTACCAGCACAGGAATGCGGTTGCCTGCCGTCTGGGTTAAAAAAGGCAGGGGGTCTTCCCCCTCTTTCCAGACGCCCACCACCAGGCGTGGCGGCAGGGAGCGGATGAGTTGCAGGGCTTCGGCCTCTGTCTGTCCGGGCCGTATGGTACAGTTCCATTCTTCCAGCATGCGGGTCAGGGTGGCCCGGATTCCCGGATCGGAAGCAAAAATCACGCTCTGTGGTGTGCTTGTCATGGAAAAACCCTGTCTTATTGAAAGGGGCTTGTGAGAAAATCCTGAGCCCTTAAAAAAAAGAATTCCCAAGCGCTCCGGAGATCAGGACTCCCGGAGCTGGCCCTCTATGCGTATGGCCGTGAGACGTTCCTGCGCCAGAGCCCCCCAGAGAGGATCTCCGTCTTCCACAAGAAGGCGGTACAGATCCTGGGCTTCCCCGCCCTTGCCCAAGGCTTCCAGGGTTTCTGCATGGCGGAAACGCACGGCGTTTCTGTCTGAGGCCGGTATGCCCATGAGGCCTTCCGCCTTGGCGTAGGAAACCGCAGCCGCAGCCAGGAGGCCCTGGGCGACCTGGGCTTCACCCAGGGAACGCAGGAGGGCAAAACGCAGTTCTCGGGAATCTTGGCCTTCTCCATCCAAAAAAGCAAGACTGCGTTCCAGAATCACTGCTTCTTTGCCCCGTTCCTGGCTGTCGCGCAGAATCCTTGAGGCCGCATGCAGGAACCGGGCTTTCTCCTGCCCTTGGGAGGCGAGCTGTGCGGCGGTTTCATAGGCTTTCAGAGCCACCTCCTTTTTTCCCTCATTGTAGCGGATATCTCCCATGTGCCCCCAGGTGGCGGCACTGCGGACAGGGTCCTTCGGAACTTCCTTTAAAAAAAGGCCGAATTGTTCCAGGGCTTTTTCCTGGTTTCCCGTTTCTTTGGCCACCACCCCATATTCAAAACGTACCGCAGGCGGCACAGGAGCCCCTCCCCAGAGCATTTCCGCACGCTGATATTCGGGAAGGGCCTGGGGATAAAGATGGCCATCGAGGAAAGCCCGGCCCACAAGGGCATGGATTCTGGGGTTCTCCATTTCAAAGACAGGCCCCTTTTCCACCTCATACCGTCGGATAACCTCAGGAAACCCCCCCTGGTCAAGGAAGCCTTGAAACATGGCTTCCAGAGCGCGCCCCATGAGAATCAGGGCATCTCTGCGCAGAGCCCTGGGATCTTCGGTGAGCAGGCGGCGGATGAGCCTTACGGTTTCATTGTAATCTCCGGCCTGATGCCGGGATTCCGCAAGCCGCATCAGGGCAAGGCGCGCAAGGGTGTGGTCCGGGTAATGGTCAATGACCATCTGGAAGATGCTTTCCCTGTCTTCCCGTTTTTCCAGCATCTCCGCAAGGCGCATGGAGCTGATCACAAAACCATCGGTGCCCGGATACAACTCCCGCACCAGCTCATACAGGCGCTTGGCCTTTTCCTTTTCCCCCAGCCCGGCGTAGGATTCCGCAATGCGGGTCAAGACCAGGGATGGCTCCGCAAGGCCTGGAAAATCATTGTAAACCCGGACCAGTGCCTCAATGGCCTGGGCATAGCCTCCGGTATGAAAATGGCTGTTGCCCACAAGGAGCAGAAGATCGGCATCCGTGAATACGCGGTCTGGAGCGTCCCGCATCACAGCTTCCAGCATTTTCAGGGTTTCAAAGTAGCGTTTTCTCTCAAACATCACCCGGCCCAGCTCCATGCGGGCCTCCCTGGCAAAAAGGGTCTCGCCAAAGCGGGTCACAAGATCCCGGAAAAGGGGTTCCGCCTCATCCAGTCTCTGGTTGCGCATATGCATGCGGCCAAGGTGGAGGAGGATCTCCGGCATTCCGGCAAAGTTCGGCGCTTTTTCACGCAGAAGGTCAAAATAGCCCATGCCCACAGGATCATTGCCCATTTTGTGGTAGACAACGCCCAGCATGGCGTAGCCCCAGGGAACCCAGGGAGCGTCGGGTTTCCCCGCCACCAGCATCTCCAGGGTGCGGGCCAGGGCCAGAAGATCCGAAGGACTGGAAGCCTTCTGAAAACGGCACCAGCCTTCCAGGTAGGAAAAGACCTCTTCGCAGCCTTCCATGAGTCCCTGGGCCAGAACGTCCAGCCCCATGTCGCAGTTGTCTTCCTGAATGTTCCGCACGCCGATGCGCATGTGCACGCCACCACCGCAATCGGATTTCAGGATGGCATCCAGAAGGGTGTCTATTCCGCCATGGCCCTTGGGGCCGTTGGCAAGGGTTGTGACCTCCATGGCTTTTCCATTGGATGGCGGGGAGGGGCGCTGAGGAGAGGGAGGCTCTGGCGCAGGGCGGCGGGCTTGCTGGGGAGCAGAGGCTGTATCCAGGCGTTTGCGGTTTTCAAGGGCAAAGCGAGGGGTTTTGTGCGCCTGCAGGCGGGGGCCCGGGGCTGTGGTTTCCAGGCGGATTTCGAGAATCCGCACACCCGCCCGCCAGTGGGATTCCACAGACCGGATATCCATGCCCGTTTCCACAATCAAGGTGGCATTGCCCTCGCCGGTGCGTTTGTAGACAATGCGCTGAATGACCGGTGCGCCGGAGCCGCTGCGGGTGAGGTCTCTTGCCACGGAAGCGTTCTGGAGGGCGATAAGGACTTCCCTGGGGCCTGTCTGGTAGACCCGCCAGTTCACATCCGCATCAAAGCGTAAGGCAATGAGGGATGGTTTTTCGGAAAGATGAATTCCTTCCAGCAAAGGAGAAGCCGTCGCCATCCCCGCCATGCTGAGGAGAATCCACAGCCCCCAGATCCGGCCCAAGCCTTTCAGATATTTTGCCTTTGGGGTTTGCTCCATGGGCGACCGCCTCGCTTGACACCACAATGCCGGTAAAAGAATTCCTTTCATGGTCAGCACAAAAGCAAAGATGGTGCCACAGGATCATCGTTTACCCGGCTCCTTCTCCTGTCCGGAAGGTGCGGAAGACACCCTTTTAAGAACCCATGGTCTTCCTTTTTTTCGGATTTCTGCGGCAAGACGTTGTGTGCCAACAAAAAACCGGCGGTGTTTCCGCCGGTGCCTGTGTCAATATCCCAACGCTCATGCCAAAAAGATTCCGCTGGTCCCGCACCGGATCATAGCATCGGCATCCTGCACAAAAATTTTTTTAAAAAAAACGGCATTTCCCAAGGGGTGGGCTAAAAGAGGTCCGGATCTTCCTGGCCCAGGGGTTCTTCGCGGACAATTTTCAGTTTCTTGATCTTTTCCACAAGGGTGGTGCGGTTCATTTTCAAAAGGGAGGCGGCCTTGGCCTTCACCCAGTCGCAACGGTTCAGAGCTTCGATGATGAGGGTTTTCTGATACAGATCCACGGCTTCGGTAAAGCCCATGCCATTGTGCAGGGGATTTAAGGCCAGAACGCGTTCCGGCGTGCGGATTCCCCGCACAGATTCGGGCAGATCCATCTCTTCAATGACAGGCCCATCGGTCATGACGGCCATGCGTTCCATCATGTTTTCCAGTTCCCGGATGTTGCCCGGCCATTCATAGCCTAAAAGCATGTCCTGGGCGGCTGGAGAAAAGGTTTTGGGCGGTTCGTCAAAGCGTGCGGCCATGCCTTCAAGGAAGTAGCGGCAAAGAAAGGGGATGTCTCCTTTGCGTTCCCGCAGGGGAGGCACTTTGATGGGGATGACATTCAGGCGATAGTAAAGATCCTCACGAAAATCTCCCGTGCCGATGGCGGCAAGGAGATCCCTGTGGGTGGCGGACAGAACGCGGATATTCACATGAATGGGCTGACCGCCGCCTACCCGTTCAAAGGTTTGTTCCTGAAGGGCGCGGAGCAGTTTGACCTGAAGACCAGGGCTCATGTCTCCGATTTCATCGAGAAAGATGGTACCCCCATCCGCCATTTCAAAACGCCCCATGCGCGTGCGGTGGGCACCGGTAAAGGCACCCTTTTCATGGCCAAAAAGTTCAGATTCCAGAAGCTCTCCGGGGATGGCGCCGCAGTTGATGACCACCAGGGGACCGTTTCTGCGGGCGCTGAGATGATGGATGGCCCGCGCAATGAGCTCTTTTCCCGTTCCCGATTCTCCGGTGATCAGGACGGAGCTGTCCGTAGCCGCCACCTTTCGGATGGTTTCAAAAACCTTCTGCATCCGGGGGCTTTGTCCCACAAGCCCCATGAAGGCGGGAAGTCCTTCCTCCTCACCGCTCGTTATGGCTAACGATTCCCTTTGCATCACGCCCAGACTCATTGAACACGCACCCGTTCCGGCTTTGGTTTCCCACAGCCTGCTTCGCGGCTGATCCAGAAAATTCCTCTTTGCCATCCCGTTGCACCCAGTTGTGATTTTCCGGGATCCGGAAAGGCTGTCTCTGGGGATGGAAATGGCACAAAGGTTTGATTTTTTTTAAGGCGGGTTTTACTTGGCGAGAATCTTTTCGATTTTCTCGGCAATGGATTCCGCAGTAAAGGGTTTGACCACATAATTGGAAACCCCGGCCTGCACTGCTTCCACCACATTCTGTTTTTGAGCCTCAGCGGTTACCATGAGAAAGGGAATATTTTTATATTCCTCCATGGCGCGTACGGTTTTGAGCAGTTCAAGACCGGACATCTTCGGCATGTTCCAGTCGGAGATGATGAGATCAAAGCGCCCCTTTTTCAGCTCTTCAAGGGCGGTGGTTCCATCATCGGCTTCGGTGATGTTGGTAAAGCCAAGCTGCTTGAGAATGTTTTTGAGAATACGGCGCATGGTGGCAAAGTCATCAACGCAAAGAATTCTGATAGAGGTATCCATAAATGAAAAAGCTCCTGTTTTGTTCAATCAATTCAGTCGATTCTATCTTTCCAGACACACTTCGATGGTAAACTGTCCACCTTCCGTGGAAAAGGGAATGGCAATTTTGGGTCCATCCGTATAATGGGTGATGGTATGATTTTTTCCACTGACCACAGAGGGAATGGCGGCCTCAAAGACCTTGCCGAGCCCCTCCAGTTCCCGCCGTGCCTGACCGGAAATCATGTTGGTGATTTCACCCACTGCGTCGGCAACCTCGCTGTTCAGCTCTGTCATGGGCTCGCCGAACATATTGGAAACCACTTTGAGAATGGAACCCTCGTCAAAGGTAACAGCAATGGTACCATTGGCCGCACCGGTAAGACCGATGATCCCTGTCACATCACCTCTGGCCACATCTTCTTTCTTCAAAAAGGGTTTGCCGGGCTTGGACTTCACAAAAGCCATGGTTTCAAGTACGTTGATGGTTGCATTGATAAAGGGGTTGATCAGTGTTGCATCCATGCAGGATTCCTCTCTGATACATTTTGTCTATATGACGCCAGAATGAAAATCAGGTTTTTTTATTCCGTCCGGGTAAGATGACGACGCAAAATAAATACCCAAAAATTCTCCATATTACAATCAGGCCTGCTCCACAGACAAAAAAAACCTTGCCGCTTCAGGTTCCGCATACAGGGCAAGGCCCCTTCTGGAAATGCGCCTGGGAAAGGTCTGCGGCTTCAAGGAGCATCGTCGGCGTCCTGACTGTTGTACAGTACCACATTCCGCAAATGGGTAAAGGTATCCAGGTCCATTTCAAAGAATTCCACCCCCACGCCCTCGGGCACGATACGTGCGATTTTGCCTTTCATGGAAAGACAGACAGGCTCTGTCATACCCGAAAGCAGCACTTCCACCCGGCACTCCATGCCTACGGTCAAAGGAATGTCTGTGGCGACAAAAACCCCCTTCTGGCTCAGATCCCGGGTATTCCCCACCACACGGATTTCCCTTTGCCCCACATGAAGCCGCACCTCGGTCTCAAAGGTCACACGCTTCATCCGCCGTCTTTCGCCCGTTTTTTCCCTTGACTCACCCATGGGGGTCTCCTTCATTGAAAAAACCATGCTTGCCGGACATCTTGCAAAAAACCTTTAAGGTGGAAGGCCTTTCCGGCATTGCCACGCGCTTACCCGCTCTCAGGCGGGCAATGTTCCTTCGGCTGCCATCTGCAGAAAAAGATCCAGAATTTCAGGATCAAACTGTCTGGCGCGGGCCTGTTTCATGACAAGAAAAATTTCATGTTCGGGCATGCGCTTGCGGTAAGCCCGATCCGAAGCCATGGCGTCGTAGGCGTCTGCCACACTGAGAATGCGGGCCAGCAGGGGGATTTCCTTTCCCGCAAGGCCCTTGGGATAGCCACTGCCGTCGTAGCGCTCATGGTGGTAGAGGATAATTTCCTGCTCCCGGCTCCAGAGCCCGAGTTTACCCACAATGCCCGCACCGATCACAGGATGCGCCTTGATGGCGTCATATTCGGCATCCGTAAGACGTCCTGGCTTTAAGAGCACCTCATCCCGCACGCCAATCTTGCCGATGTCATGGAGCCGCCCGGCAAACAAAAGCACATCCAGGGATTCCGCGTCGAGACCCATGCGCCTGCCGAGGGCAACGGATAGGGCGGCCACCCGGTCCGAATGCTGGTGGGTGTAAGCGTCCTTGGCTTCAATGGCGGAGACAAAGGCATAGAGTGTGGCAAAAAGATTCTCGTAGATATTCTCGTACAGGGCAAGGTTTTCAATGGCATAGGCGGCATGGGTGGCCATGGCGCTGGCATAATAAAGATCCTTGTCGGAAAAATCGTCCCGGAAACGATCCCGCACCAGATACAAAAGGCCAAAAACCTTTTCCCGGATTTTCAGGGGCACCACCATGGCCGATCCTGTGATGCCGGAAAAACGCGTGGTTCCCGAATTCTTTCCAAGAAGAAAGGGCAGGCCATCCTCTGCGACCTCACGCAGAAGGTCAGCCAGCGCCGGTTCCGGGCCTCCGGAGCCGGGGAGGCAGCCCTGGGACGCCACCACTTCCCTTGGAAAGGGGAAGAGATCATTGATCACGTAAAACCAGGCCTTACCTGCACCGCAAAGGTCCTGGGCCATGTCCACCAGGCGCCGGAACACATCCCCGCTTTCCGGAACACTGGTGAACGCACCCATGATACGATTCAGGGCTCCCAGTTCTGTTACCCGTGTTTCCAGATCCCGGTTGAGGCTTTCCAGCTGGGCCTTACGGGCCACTTCTTCCTTGAGCAGGAGATTTTCCACAAAAAGCCTGCGTTCCCGGAGAACCCTTTTCACACAGAGGTTCATCTGGTTGAGATTCACAGGCTTGATCAGAAAATCCACCACCCCGTTTTTCAGGGTCCGGATGGTGTTTTCCAGAGAAGGATACCCTGTCATGACAATGACAGGTACGGTATTGTCTTTGCGGCGGATGTGTTCGGCCAGCTCAAGGCCGTTCATCTCCGGCATATTGATGTCCGTAAAGCAGCAGGAGACACTTTCATGTTCCATGATTTTAAGGGCTTCCACGCCGTTAGAGGCCGTGAGTACACGGTAGCCCTTATGCTCAAAGTATTCCTGGGCGATTTCAAGAATACTGCTTTCATCATCCACAAAAAGGATGGTTCCCGGTGTTTCCTCTTTTTCCATGGGGCCCTGCTCCACATGCCCTCCACAAACCATCAGGGAAAATATCCTGAGGGTTGTTCAGAATCGTCCCGAAAACCTGCGTTTTAAAGGCAGAGGGCCGCAAAAATACGAAAGCTTATTGAATTTCAGGGCCGGAAATCCTACCCTGATGCCCGGAATGATAAAAGACCGCAGCCGAAGACACACCCAAACGCCTGTACACCCCAATGCGGAATTTTACTCTATCATGCAGACCCTATCCTTTTCAACCGGGAATCCCTTATGCTCCCCCTGCTTTCTCTGGGCCGAAACCTTGAGGTGCGCCATCTGCCCCCTCCCCTGGAAGACCTGGTCCGTAACGCCCTGTGCCTGGAAAATCCCAGATGGCTGGAAAACCAGCGCATGGGACGGTGGAATGGGCAGACCCCACGGCATCTTACGTTTTACAAGGAGGAGGAAAAGGGCGTTCTCGTCCTTCCCAGGGGGTATACCCGCAGCCTCATGCTCCTGATCCGCAGCCAGGGGCTTGACTGGCAACTTGAAGACCACAGGCTTTGTCTGGACGCGGTGGATTTTCGTTTTTCCGCCACACTCCGGGATTTTCAGAAAAAAGCCGTGGACGCCATGGCCGCCAAGGAGTTCGGCACCCTGAATGCCCCCACAGGAGCCGGGAAAACCGTTATGGCGCTGGCCCTTGTGGCGAGGAGAAAACAACCCACGCTCATCGTGGTGCATACCCGGGAACTGGCCCTGCAGTGGGTGGAGCGCATTGGTCAGTTTCTTGGTATACCGGAAGAAGAAATCGGCTTTATCGGTAATGGCAGGCGTCATGTGGGGAAAGCCATCACCGTTGCCCTGGTGCAGAGTCTTATCCGGCACAAGGAGGCGGTTTCTCCCCACATCGGCCACATTATTGTGGACGAATGCCACAGAACGCCCTCCAGAACCTTTACCGAGGCGGTCTCCGCCTTTCCGGCGCGGTACTGCCTGGGGCTTTCCGCCACCCTTTTCCGCAGGGACAACCTTTCTCAGCTGATTTTCTGGCATCTGGGGGATGTTCACCATGCGGTGGACAGGAAAAAACTGATCCGCAACGGTGATATTCTCGCCGCAGAAGCGGTTTTCCGCAAAACGGATTTCAGGCCCTTCCACGATCCGGTCACCGCCTATGCCAAGATGATGCGGGAGCTGGTCACTGACCCCCAGCGCAACCGTCTCATAGCAGAGGATGTGGCCCACCAGTGCCGCCTTGAGCCAGGATCCATGATGTTGGTTCTGTCCGAACGCAAGCAGCATTGTGAGGTGCTGCACAGCCTTCTTCGTTTCGGTCACAGGATTTCCTCTGCCCTTCTCACCGGAGACCTGAAAACCGCAGAGCGCAGGGCTGTGATGGAGGCCCTTGAAGGAGGGGGAGTCCAGGTACTGGTGGCCACGGGGCAGCTTGTGGGCGAGGGGTTTGACTGCAAGGATCTTTCCACCCTTTTTCTGGCAACGCCCATCCGCTTTTCAGGTCGGCTGCTCCAGTACCTGGGCCGTGTGCTCCGTCCTGCTCCGGACAAAAGGAGGGCGCGGGTTTTTGATTATGTGGATGTCCACGTGGATGTACTGGTTGCCATGGCCCGCCATCGCTTGCGTGTTTATGGGGGGTCTCAGAACGAAAAAGAATGGGAGGCGATTTTTTCAGAATATAATTCTAGGATTCACGAGGTTTCATGGAATAATGTTCTTGACTGCCCAGAAAAACAAGAATATTAAGTTTAAAAAATATGGCAAAGGACCCCACTGCTATGGATGACATCAGTCTGCAGATTCTTAAGATACTTCAGGAAAAAGCCCGTATCCCCAACGTGGAGGTGGCCCGACAGGTGGGGCTTGCGCCTTCCGCAGTGCTGGAGCGCATTCGCAAGCTTGAAAAGCAGGGCATCATTGACGGGTATGAGGTTCGACTGAATCCGGAAAAACTGCACAGGGATCTTGTGACCTTCCTGCAGGTTTTTCTGGAGCGACCCGAAACCCATGGGGCTGTGGCCCAGGCCTTGACGGCCCTTGCCGATGTGCAGGAAGTTCATTTCATTTCAGGCAGCGATGCCTTTCTCGTGAAGTTGCGCAGCGCCTCCATCCCGGAGATGCACCGCATGGTGCAGGAAGAAATTGCCACCCTTCCCGGAGTGGTCCGGATTCATACCCAGATTGCCCTTGCCACCCACAAGGAAAGTACAAGAATTCCCCTGGACGCCATCCATACAGGGCCTGAACCCTGAAACAATGTAAAGATTGCAACCCCCAACAAGGAGACCCTCCCCATGCCCATGTCCCCGGATTTCAAAGAGCGCCTTTTTCCCCATCTGCCCGCCCTGGCAGACCATTTTGGCACCCCTTTTCACATCTATGACGAAAAGGGCATTCTGGAGACCGGCGCAGCTCTGAAAAAAGCCTTTTCCGGCATTCCCGGATTCAAGGAATATTTTGCGGTCAAGGCTCTGCCCAACCCTTCCATTCTGGATCTGATGAAATCCATGGGCTTTGGTTTTGACTGCAGCTCCGTTGCCGAGCTTAGCCTGGCAAGGCGGGCGGGGGCTGTGCGGGAGGACATCCTTTTTACTTCCAACAATACCTCAAAAAAGGATTTTCAGACGGCCCTGGCAGAGGACGGGTGCCTCCTGAATCTGGACGACATCAGTCTTGTGGCCAAGGTGCCCCGTATGCCGGAAACTATTTGTTTCCGCTACAATCCCGGCCCCAGGCGCACGGGCAACGCCATCATCGGCAATCCCGTGGAAGCGAAATACGGCATCACCCACGAGCAGGTGATCCCGGCCTATCAAGCGGCCATGGACAGGGGGGCGAGCCGTTTTGGCATGCACACCATGGTGTGTTCCAACGAAAGAAATTATACCTATATGGTGGAAACGGCCCGCATGCTGCTGGATCTTGCAGCTGAAACCGGAAAGGCCTTAGGCATTCGTTTTGACTTTCTCAATATCGGAGGCGGCCTTGGCATTCCTTACAGGCCTGAGGACGAAGCCCTGAACCTGGAGGCCATGGCCCTTGAAATCACGGACCTTTTCAAGGCTTTTGAAGCGAAAGAGGGCTACATGCCCGCCCTTTTCATGGAATCCGGACGCTATATGACCGGCCCCCATGGTGTACTGGTGACACGGGCCATCAACCGCAAAGACATCTACCGCACCTACATTGGGGTCGATGCCTGCATGTCATCTCTCATGCGGCCCGGCATGTACGGGGCCTACCACCATATTGACGTACTGGGAAAAACGCCGGGATTGAAAGATCTGGCCGTGGATGTGGTGGGGGCTTTGTGTGAGAACAACGACAAGTTTGCCGTAGAGCGTGCCCTCCCCCCCATTGTGGATGGGGATCTTCTCATCATCCACGACACCGGCGCCCATGGTCACGCCATGGGCTTCAACTACAACGGCCAGCTTCGGCCCCAGGAGCTGCTTTTGGGAAAAGACGGGAAGACTTCCCGCATCCGCAGGGCCGAGACCCTTGATGATCTCTTTGCCACGCTGAATTTTTCTGAAAATACCTTCAACCCCGCAAAATAGCCGTTACAAAGTCTGAAAAATGAAAGGCCGGTCTCCCCGAAAGGAAACCGGCCTTCTTCATTTTAATCCCTCCTGGCAGTGATGCCGTCTTTCAGACAAAAAAGCCAGGAGGTCAAAAGCAGAATATCAGATCGCACCCGTGTCCTTCAGTGCGCAGAGAACCACTTTCTGTAACAGTTTTTCTTTGAAATCTTTGGGATTTTCAAGCTGCATCCGCTCCAGGTAGCGTTTGGCCGCATCGGGGATGGGTGCCATGAAAGCGCCCAGAACACCTTTGGCCGCAGCGCCTTTGCTGAGCTCGGCCTTGGCCTTGAAGGTGCGCAGGGCCTTTCCAAGGGCGATTTCTTCGTCTGTGAAATCCGTACCAAAGGGGAAGGGGCCGAAAAGACCTTCCTTCTTGTACGATGCAAGGACCTTTTCCAGTTTTTCCGGGAAGTTGTTGCGGAATGCGTCGGGAATCCTGTAGTCCGTCTCGATCTTGCCTGCCTTTTTCGCCTGCTCCAGCAGACCTTCCTGGAAACGGGAGTCCGTTACATTGAGAAGTTCCTTGATGATGTTCTTGTCGGACTTGCCACGGAGGTCTGCGATGCCGTATTCCGTGATCACCATATCCCGGAGGTGGCGGGGAACGGAGCAGTGTCCGTAGTTGAAGACCACGTTGGAAACGGTTTTGGGGCCTTCACCACGGGTGGCCCGGATCATGATGGCACCGCGGGCGTCTTCCAGGGCATGGGCCATGGAGACAAAGTTGTACTGCCCGCCGATACCGGATACCACACGGCCGTTTTCAAGGCCGTCGGAAACAATGGCCCCGCCGAGGGTGACCATGAGACCGGCGTTGATGAAGCGGGCATTCTTACGCTGAAGGACCCGCAGCTCCTGGGAGCCGTACTTGTTGTTGGCATAAAGCTGATTCACGTTGAGCACGCTGGTCATGTTGATCAGGGCCCGCTCTGCGTCATCCATGGCATTGAGGGTTTCATAGAGCTTGCGGGGTCCGAGGTAGAAGCCCGCGTGGGCCCAGTACCCCTCCTTCAGGGTGTCGCCCAGCATGGTACCCGCAACCACCTTGAGATTTTCCACATCCCCCATATCCGCACCTGCGGTATTGCCGCTATCCACAAGCTTTCCATCCTGCAGCGTCACCGTAGCCTTCAGAACACCAAAGCGTTTGAGGAAGGCTACATCCTCGGCGGTCAGAACCCGATGTACGGCTCCGTCCACCACCAGCTGGCGGAAGGCTTCGGGCGTCACCTTACGATCATCCGGGCAGAGGCCTGCACTCACCACACGCTGGATGCGGATATCGTCATACACCCTGCGGTTCATGACGCCGGTCTTGTACAGATCCACAAAGGTGTCCACCAGCATTTCCGTGGAGCCGTAGAGACCCTTTCTGAAGGGCTCTGTCCCCCCCCAGGTATTAATCATGCCCTTGTATTTTTCCAGAATGCCTGCATCTTCAAGCAGTTTTTTGTACTGGTCGTTGTGGGTGTGGCGCACGGTGAGACCATAGGTGATGGCGTCTCCCAGGGAGCCGATGCCGATCTGCAGGGTGCCGTCATCGGGAATCAGGGCGCTGGCATGGAGGCCGATCATGTAGTCTGTGGTGTTGATGGACTCCTTGGGAGCGCCAAAAAGGCTGTAGTCGCTCTGGGGGCTCTCCAGGATGGCGTCAAAGATTTCAGGGGGAGTGACTGCGTCTCCGAACATGAAGGGCAGATTGTTGTTCACCTCGCCCACGGCAAGGGTCTTGCAGCCATTTTTTTCTTTTTTCCTCATGATATCCACAGCGTCAATGGCCGTATCCGCGTTACAGCCCACGGAGTACATGAGCTGGCCATTGATTTCCTTTTTACCCAGCAGGGCTCCGGCCACGTTCATGCCATTGGCGTTCACGTCCCTGGCCGCATGGGTGTAGTTGCAGCTGATGTAGTTCTGCTGCATATGGGGATTGTTCATAAAGGCCCCGGCTTTGTAGAAGAATTCAGAGACTTCCACATTGGGGGGCAGTTTTTTGAGCCGTACATCTCTGGCATAATCCAGGGGGATATAACCTTCCCAGATGCGATCCACAATGGGGCCCAGCATGCGGCGTTCCAGCTCGCTTCCAGGCACGGGGGGCTCCAGGGAAAGGGCTGTGATGATGCGCAGTTTCAGGCTGGGATCCCTCTGGGCGCGCCTGTAAACCGCATTCAGGATGTTGTTGGGTTTACCCAGACCTAATTGTGTACCAAAGACCAGCTCCTTGCCCGCATGTTCGATGATAAAATCGACCATCTGTTCAGGATCTTGAAATATAACAGGTTTTTTCATGCTTTCCCCCCGCTGTCTTCCTCTTGGTTGTGAAGTTTGTATACAATGCAATACATTGCCTTGCACGCAACCCATCGACCTCTCCTGGCTGCGGCTTATCCGTCATAAACACCATTCACTTTAAAAAATCGAAATTACCTTATAGTGACCCAGCCTGCAAAAGTCAACATTTCCAGAGATCCCTCTCCGTCGATCTCCCCTTTCCCCATGGGAGGGTGGGAATCGAAGTTTTTTTCTTGTATCCGCGGCCTCTTTCACCCATGCCTGCTCTATGATCCGGGAAAAAGCATCTGAAATTTATTGAAGACAGTTTTCTGGGCAGAGGGGAATTTTTTAAGAAAACACACAAAAAACAAAGTAAATTCAAGAACAATCTCCTCAGAAGTTCTTAAATCATCCAGAAGAACGATTCATTGCACACCTTCGGGAACGCGGTTCAGCCTTGACAGTGGTGGGTTTCACTTTATATGAGATGCAAATCAAAATCAGTATGTTCTTTGTTTTCGGCTGTTTACTATGGATAACCCTGTTTACGGTCGGGATCGGGAGAAGGCAAAAAGAAAGTCATTCGGATTTCGATGAAAATGACTCATAGAATATAAGGAGTATTTCGGCTCTTTCCTCAAAAGGGCCTAGAGGAAAACAAGGACTGAAAAAGGGGCGCATGCGCCGCAATTTCCGGGCTTACAAGGCCTGCTTTTTCAAAAAACCCCACCGGAGTGATCCGGAAATTTTTTACATACGGAAAGGATAAGACCCTGGTGAATTACGAAAAAGAGTACCAGCAAAAACGCGTATCCGCAGAAGAAGCCGTCAAGTGCGTCAAATCGGGAGACCGGGTGGACTACAGCTTCATGACCACCAAGCCCATTGCCTGTGATGCCGCCCTCGCCGCCCGTCATGGAGAACTGCGGGATGTGGAAATCTACGGGGCCATCACCGTACTGCCCGTTCCGGAAGTGGTGAAGCACCCCCAGAGCTTCATTTACCACGACCTGCATTTCAGCAAGGTCAGCCGCATCATCCAGCGGGACTTCAACCTCTGCTACTATTTCCCCATTCTCTACCACGATGCGGGCAACTGGTTCCGCAAGGGGATCGCCCATCAGCACCATGTCTATATTGCCCAGGTGCGGCCCATGGATGCCCACGGCTACTTCAACCTCTCCCTCACCAACTCCGTCAGCCTCGCCAATGCCCAGCACTGTCATAAGGTGATCGTGGAGGTAAACCCCAACCTGCCCCTGGCCCTGGGGGGTTCGGAAGAATCCATTCACATCAGTGAAGTGGATTATATCGTGGAGCTGCCCGCCGACACCCCCGTTTTTGAGGCCCCTGCTGCGTCACCTTCCGATGTGGACCGCAGAATCGCCGAAAATGTCATGGGCTTCATCCGGGACGGTTCCTGCATCCAGCTGGGTATCGGCGGCATGCCCGATGCCGTGGGCAAAATGATCGCCGCATCTGACCTCAAAAACCTGGGCGGTCACACGGAAATGCTCTCCGAAGCCTATGTGGACATGATCGAGTCCGGCCGCATGACGGGCATCCACAAGCCCTTTGACAAGTGCCGGGTGCCCTACACCTTTGCCCTGGGGCCCAAGCGCCTTTACGACTTTATCCACAACAACCCGGCGGTGGCCTCCTATCCGGCCCATTACACCAACAACCCAAGACTCATCGCCGAGATCGACAACTTCATCTCCATCAACAATGCCGTGGAGGTGGATCTCTACACCCAGGTGAATGCGGAAAGCTCCGGTATTCATCAGATTTCCGGCAACGGCGGCATGTGGGATTTTGTCATTGGCGCCCAGTGGTCCAAGGGAGGCAAAAGCCTCATCTGCCTTGCTTCCACGGTGACCAACAAGGAAGGCAAGCTCGTCTCCCGCATTGTGCCCCATTTTGATCCCTGCTCCATCACCACCATTCCCCGTCAGCAGGTGGACACCATTGTGACGGAATACGGTGTGGCGGAAGTGCGGGCCCGCTCCACCTGGGAACGGGCGGAAATGATGGTGAACATTGCCCACCCCGATTTCCGGGAAGAGCTGATCCAAAAAGCCGAAGCCCAGAAAATCTGGAAACGCTCCAACAAGAAAGTGGCCTGATATAGAAATAAAAGGGGGCGGGTTTCAGGCCCGCCCCCTCTCCTCCTTTATGTCTTCACCGTTCTGAAACGTCCCCCCTTCAGATCCCTTAAACCGTATAGCGCACACGGAAAAACAACGCATAGAGCAGGGGCACCACCCCCAGGGTCAGGGCTGTGGCAAAGATGAGGCCAAAGATGATGCCCACCGCCATGGGAGCCCAGATGGGCCCGCCTCCCCAGAGCAGGGGCACCATGCCCAGGGCCGTTGTGGCCGTACTGAGGAAAATGGGCCGCATGCGGCGGCAGGCGGCCTCCACAATGGCTTCCTGGGGTGTCCGGCCGCATTCGTCCATCTCAATGCGGATGCGGTCGATGAGCACAATGGCGTTGTTCACCACAATACCCGAAAGGGAGATGATGCCAAGCAGGGTCATGAAGCCGAAATAAAGCCCCGTAAGGTGCAGACCCGCCACAACCCCGATGAGGCCCAGCGGGATGGTGGTCATGATGATGAAGGTTTTCCGGAAAGAATTGAACTGAAGCATGAGAAGCATGAGGATGATGAAGCCCGCCACAGGCACCTGCACCATGATGGCCGCATTGGCCTGGGTCGATTTTTCCCGCTCCCCGCCAAAGGCGTAGCGGTAACCCATACCCCATGCAAAAGCTTCCCTGTCCAGCCAGGGTTGCAGACTGCGAATCACCTCTTCGGCCGTGTATCCGGGCAGAAGCCCTGAGCTTACGGTCACGGTGCGCAGCCTGTCCCTGCGCAGCACTTCCGAGGGCTGCCAGACGATTTCAATATCCGCCACCTGACTTAAGGGCACGGAGCGGCCCGTGGCCTGGGCATAGACCTGAATGGTCTCCAGTTTGCCGATGTCCTGACGGTCTGCGGCCACACTGCGCAGGCTCACGGGAATCACCTTGTCCCCTTCCCGGAATTCCGTCAGGGTGAAGCCGGAAAGCCCGGTCTGAAGGCTGACGGCGATGTCCTGGCTGGAGACACCTGCCATGCGGGCCCTCGGCTGGTTCACATGCACCACAAACTTCTTGATCCTCCGTCCCCAGTCATCGGAAATGTTCCGCACCCCCGCCTCTTCGGCAAGCCTTTCCTTCACCGTTGCCACAATGGCGAAGAGCCGGTCCGAATCCCTGCCGGAAATGCGAATCTGTACAGGATCCTGTACCGGCGGGCCGTTCTGGATTTTCCGCAGCTCCACCTTGGCATCGAGATACCTTTCCTTCACATACCGCTCCATCCCTGCCTTGATGGACGGCATGAGATCCAGATCCGTGATGTTGATCACCATGAAGGCGTAGTGGGGCATGCCCTGCTGGGGCATGTGGGTGAGTAGATAGCGGGGCCCGCCCTGACCGATGTGGGTCACCCAACTGCGAATGCCCCCTTCCCTTCCCGGCCCGATCCTGAACTCGCGGTTCATGTACCCCTCCAGATCCCTCACCATGGCTTCCGTGCTTTCAAGGGTGCTGCCTGCGGGCAACTCCAGCTCTGCGGTGAAAAAAAGGCGGTCTGAGGGCGGAAAAAACATCACGGGAAGATAACGGAAGGTGGCCATCACCCCCACAAAAACAAGAAAGACAAGGACAAGGCTTGTTCCCCGGAAGCGCAGGGAAAGGCCCAGGGTTTTGCGGTAAAGGCGGTAAAAACCGCTGTTGTAGGTTTTCTGGCCCAGACGGCCCTTTTTCACCTTCAGAACCCGTGTGGCAAGCAGGGGAATGAGGGTGAGGGACAGAATCCAGGAAGCCATGAGGGTGATGCTCACCACCTTGAAAAGGGGGGCCGTGTATTCGCCCGTGGTGGATTTTGCCAGAAAAATGGGCAGAAAAGCAGCCGCCGTACCCAGAGAAGAGGTGAGCAGGGGAACGGTCAGCTCGCGGGCGGAGCTGATGGCCGCCGCCACGGGTCCTTCCCCTTCCTCCATACGCACCATGATGGATTCGGTCATGACAATGGCGTTATCCACCAGCATGCCCAGGGCGATGACGAGGGAAGCAAGGCTCATCTGGTCAATGCCGATACCCAAAAAAGCCATGGCCATGAGGGTTAAAAACATGGTCATGGGAATGAGGGTGGCCACCACAAAACCTGTGCGCAGGCCTAAGGCAATGAGGGTGATGGCCAGCACCAGCAGCACGGACTGGGCCAGATTCTTCTGAAAAAGTCCCACCTTGTCCCGCACCTCTCCGGGAGAAAAGTTCACAAGCTCAAAATCAATGCCATAGGGATAATGGGAACGCACCCCAGCAAGAAGCCCTGTCACCGCCTCCCCGAGACGGATGAGGTTGCCTCCCTCCCGCATGGAGACGGCAAGGCCGATGGCGGGCTTTCCATTGGCCCGCATCTTACTGGAAGCCGGGTCCACATAGCCCCTGCGGATGTCCACCATGTCACCGAGAAAGAGCATCTCCGTGCGGCCCGGAACCTGAATCACGGTCTGGCGAAGGTCTTCCAGGGAATCAAAGTTGCCCGAAGGCTCCAGCACAATGCGTTCCTCCCCCACATTGATGGCCCCGCCGGGAATGATGATGTTCCTGGAGCGCAGAAGGGCCATGAGCTGATGAGGAGAAAGGCCCATTTCCGAAAGCCTTGCATTGCTGTACTCCACAAAGATCCGCTCATCCTGCACACCGTAGAGATCCACCTTGGCCACCTCGTCCAGCATGAGGAGGGCGTCCCGCACCTCGTCCGCCACGGTCTTCAGCTCCCTGTAGGTGAAATCCTCGCCCGTGATGGCGATGAGGGTGCCGAAGACATCGGCAAACTCATCATTGACCATGGGCCTGGCCACGCCTTCCGGCAGATCCGCCGCCGCCCGGTCCACCTTGCGCCTCAGGTTGTCCCAGATGGGCCGCATGGTGCGGTGCCGCTCCTTTACCCAGACATCAATGATGGATACCCCGGTTTTGGACTGGCTTTTCAGATAATCGAGCTCCGGAATTTCCTGGATCACCTTTTCAAGCTTGTCTGTGACCAGCTGTTCCACCCGCTCCGGAGAAGCGCCGGGAAAATAGGTGACCACCCGGGCCACCCGCAGGACAAAACCCGGATCATAATCCCTGGGAAGATCCCGGTAGGCAAGAAAACCGCCCGTGAGGATGATGAGAAGAAAGACAAGGGAGATGCGGTTTTTTTCAATGGCAAGGGCCGTGAGGTTCATGGCTGCGCCTCCCGCCAGAGACGAACGGCAAGGCCGTCTGAGATATGGGCAATGCCTGCGGTCACCACCCGGTCTCCGGCCTCAAGGCCCGAGAGAATCTCAAGGCCCTCTGCCGTGACCGCCCCCACTTCCACCGATCTTCTCCGTACCACAGTCTTTTTCCCGTCAAGCTCTTCCAGGCAGAAGACAAAACGCCCCTCGCCATCCTCGCCCACGCTGCGGAAGGGAACCCGGAGAACGCCTGCTGTCTCCCTTTCCATGGGAATGGCCACCTCCGCAGCCATGCCGGGCAGAATGCGCTCATCCGGTGCTTTCAGCCTCACGGTCACGGGAAAGGTGGTTTCAAGGCCCACGGAGGCCACCCCCACCTCGCTCACCATACCCTCAAAATCCCCGTTGCCCAGGGCATCCACCCGCACCCGAACGGCCATGCCTTCCCGTACGCCGGAAATGTGGGTGGCGGGAACGCCAATGCGCACATCCACCCTGGCGCCGCAGTTCACCAGCACCACTGCCTGACCTGCGGCCACATTCTCGTTTTCCTCCACAGGAATGGCCGCCACAGCACAGCGATCCGGAGCCACAAGCCGGGTGTATTCCAGCTGACGCCGGGCCAGCTCCAGGCGGTTTTCAATGGAGCGCACCGCCGCCTGGGAGGATTCAAAGGCTGCCCGCGCCGTATCCAGCTCATTGCGGGAGGCGTTTCTGCGTTCATAGAGGGCCTGAACCCTTCCATACACCGCCTCCGCGTTCCGGGCCTCGGCCTGGGCCCGGCTCAGGGCCGCCTCCGCCTCCTGCAGGCGGAGCTGGTAATCTCCCGTTTCAAGCTCGGCAATGAGCCTGCCGTTTTCCACCGTATCGCCCACCCGGACATGGAGTTTCTGCAGGGTTCCCGGAACCCGGAAACTCATGCGGGAAGCCATGCCCGAACGGGTAAGTCCCGTGAAGGTACGCACCCGCACACCGGTATCGGGTGCAAGCTCCATGAAACGCACGGGCCGGAGTTCCTCTGTCACCACCTCCTGGGGTTTTTCCCGGCATCCCCCCAGAAGCGCCAGGGCCAGCATTGCCAGCAGCATTCCAGAAAACCCCAATCCCCCACCCCATTTTTTCATTCCGCTTCCCCCTTTTCCAGTGCGGGTACGGCAATGCCCGCTTCCTCAAAATACTGTCTGAGACGCCGGAACATGGCATCCCGCCCCTCCAGGGTGGCGGAAAAATCCACATTGCCAAGAAGTCTCTGGATTCCCATGAGATCCTTTAAAAAATCATAGACACTGGCTGCGGACCCCTGTTCTGCCACCAGGGAGGCGTGCTGGGCATCGAGAAGTTCCATGGCGGAAATCACCCCCCTTTCATAGGCATCCGTCACAAGCTCCAGATTTTTTCTCGCCGCCTCCGCCGCATCCCCGGAAAGGCGTATGCCCGGCCAGGAGGCCGTGGTTCTGTGCAAAGCCGCCCGCATCCGGGCCTCCAGCCCTTCGGCCACCCGCAGTCTCTGGGTGCGCAGGGCCTCCAGCCTCTCCAGGGCCTCATCCTGGGCCGCAGACCGCGCACCGCCCGTGTACAGGGGGTAGCGCACCTTCAGAGCCACCTGCCAGCCGAAATCCTCGCTTCCCGGAAGGCGGATGGGCGGAACCCCCGGCATCAGGGCCATTTCCACAGCCCCGCTGCCCTCCCCTTCGGACACAAGACGCTGGCGCATACCGCCCTCGGCCAGCACATCGGGCAGATACCAGGAGCGCCGTGCCGCAAGGAGGCTTCTCTCCACACTTTCCATGGCCAGGGCAATGCGGGCCAGCTCAGGGGCCTGATCCCTTGCCTCCATCACCACAAAATCATGGAAATGACGGATTCTTCTGGGATTTTCCGAAAACCAGCGGATGCGGGGATCGCTGACAAAGAAAAGGGGATCGGAAAGGCGGGTGTCCTCCAGGTGCAGGGGCTGATCCAGGGGACGGTTGAGAAGGGTATTAAAACGGATTTCCGCCTGCCTTACCTGGGCTCTGGCATCCAGCAGAGCCTTTCGTGAAGAAGCCAGACGGCTCTGCCAGCGATACACCTCCGAAGGCCCGGCATAGCCCACCTCCCTGCGGGTTTCCGCCCGCTCCAGATTGGCCCGGGTGAGATCCAGATCGTCTTTGCGGATACGGGCCTGACGGCTCGCCCGGAGCACATCAATGAAGGCCAAGGTTGCGGATTCCGCAATATCAAGCCCCACCTGCCGCTCCATGAGTCTGCGGCTTTTCACCTCCAGATCCGCCACATCCCGCAGACTGCGGTCTTTTTCGGAAAAAAGGCTCTGACGCAGAAGAAGCTCCAGCCAGACCTCTTCTTCCGCCTGACGGCCAAGGCTTGAGGCGGCATTGTCCCGATCCAGCACTTTACCGGAAAGCTCCACCAGAGCCTGGGGCTTTAAGAGGGCTCTCCGGCTTCGGGCCTGGACTTCGGCAAGGGCCCTTTCCCCTTCGGCAAGCTTCATCTCCAGGTTCGCGGCAATGGCCTCCCGAACGGCCTCGTTGATGGCAAGGGCCCTGCCTTCGGGATGGGGGTCTTCATGGAGAATGTCCGCATCCAGAAGCACGTCCCAGTCCGGATATACGCCGATGCGGCGGGCCGTTTCCATGTTCACCGTGAAATCCGTATCCGGATGGAAACTGACCGACAGCCCGCCCGCATCCCTTCCCATGAGAATCTGCTGCACATGAAGGGCCACACGCCGGGAAAGGCGGGGAATGCGCTCCGAAGGGGCCAGCCCCGCCAGCACCCCCTGGGCCACCTCCTCCCGTCCCCAGAGGGAAAAGGAGGGAATTTTCCGGGCAATGAGGCCTTCTGTCAGCCGGGCAAAGGCCTCGGGGGAAAAACGCTGGAGAGGCGTGATGAAAACAGCCTCCGTATCCGGGCTTAAGGCCTTCAGCACCAGATCGGCATCCTCCCTTGCGGAAAGAAAGGTGATGTCAAGACCTGAGGCCTCGCCGAAGATGCGGGTTCTGCGGTTCAGATCCGGCAGGCCCTCTTTTATGCTCGCATCGCCGATGATGGCAAGGCGGCCAAAGGGCACCATGCTCCGGAAGGCCCGGAGATCCCGATCAAAATTCTGAAAGGATTTGATGTAGTTCAGATTTTTCACACCGGAAGTTCCATGGCTTTCCGGAAGATTCTGAAGATCTGCGGCAATGATCACCGCTGCGATGGCGGGTTTGGGCAGATCCCCCATGCCGCAGAGCAGGTGGGAGGCAATGACCCCTGTGGCGATCACAAGATCCGCATCCCTTGATGCAAGGGCCTTCTCCACCTGCCTGCGGATGGCCGGAACCTCCCAGTTTCCCGAAAAATGCAGGGTTTCGGGAAAACGGATGTCAAACTCGTCTCCCGAGAGATCACGGATTTCCCGTTTGAGCTCTTCAAGGCCATTGTAGCGCAGGCTTGGGCCATCCTCCACAATGGCGATGCGCACCAGGGGCAGGGCGGCAGAAGCCGGACCCATGAGAAATCCCCACCCAAGAAGCCCTGCAACGAAAATTTTCCACCGCTTCATGCCTTCCTCCATCCCAGAACAGCTGCCGGATCCATGGTCTGATTCATTATGATTTCTCGTGATGAGGGCCTGATTCATGGGGCCTGATTCATGGGGCTTGATTCATCGGCTCTGGTTTTCGCAGGGCATGGAAGAGGCCATGCCCTCCGGAGCCCTGAGGCATCCGCCATGAAAACAGCGTTTCAAGGCCTGCCCGACAAAGTCCTCTGCCGGGAAAAAGGGCACAAAAAAAGATTCGCAAGGAAGGAGCTGAAATGCTACAAGGCGTGTGCCCCAAGGGCACTTTACAGGCCTCCCGAAAGGATATGGGCCTTAGCATGCACCCATTCTCAGGGGCTGTCAAGGCGAGGTAAAGATCACTTACCTTTTTGGAGCATCACGGCTTTCCCCAAAAAGACGAGCCCAGGGCCTGAAATGCCTCCTCCCCCTCAACATAAAGGATATCATCCATGAAAATCGCCATGGTCCAGCGCAATCCCCTGGTGGGCGATCTCCAGGGCAATGCGGCAAAAATCAAAGAAAGCTGTGAGAAGGCCCGGGAGCTCAAGGCAGACCTTGTGGTCTTTTCCGAGCTTGTTCTCACGGGATATCCTCCCCTTGATCTTCTGGAAAGGGAGGCCTTCATCCAGGCCACCCTCCGCATGAAAGAACAGCTTATCCGCGAAATCCATGGCATTGCCGTTCTTTTCGGGTATGTGGCCCCCAACCCCTCTCCCGAAGGCCCAAGACTCCTGAATGCGGCCGTGCTGGCGGAAAACGGTGTCATCCTCGGGGAGTTCCGCAAAACCCTCCTGCCCCAGTACGATGTCTTTGACGAGTGCCGCTACTTTGCGCCGGGAACCCCCGGAGCCCCTGTTTCGTACAAGGGCCTTCGCCTCGGCATCACCCTCTGTGAGGATGCCTGGAACACAGGGCACATCCCCCAGGAAAACCGCTACGCCACTGATCCCGTGGCCGCCATTGCCCCCTGCTGCGACCTTCTCCTCAATCTCTCGGCCTCACCCTTTCATGTGGATAAGGTGGCCCTCAGGGACAGGCTTTTTTCAGGCATTGCGAAAGCCTACGGTATTCCCGTCATTGAGGTGAATCAGGCAGGTGCCAACGATACCCTGGTCTTTGATGGTCTCAGCACGGCCTATGGCCCGGACGGGGAGGTCTGGGCCAGGGCCGGGGCCTTTGGGGAGGATCTTGTGCTTGTGGATACGGATTCGGGCAAAGGCGATATCCGGCCCCTGCCTGAGGATGGACTGGATCAGATCCGTCTGGCCCTTGTAACCGGCATCCGGGACTATCTGCACAAATGTGGTTTTTCAAAGGCTGTGGTGGGTTCTTCCGGCGGCATTGATTCTGCCCTGGTACTGGCCCTTGCCGTGGAAGCCCTGGGGCCGGAAAACGTCATCAGTGTTTTCATGCCCGGCCCTTACACGGCGGCGGAGAATTTTGAGGACACAAAAAAGCTTGCGGAAAATCTCAACATCCGTCTGGATGTCCTTCCCATTGAAGAAAGCATGAAGGCCATGGCGGCCTCAAGCCCCATTTTCGACATTAAAAGCCACGGCATCACGGAGCAGAATCTTCAGGCCCGCATCCGTGGAACCTTTCTCATGGCCTATGCCAACCGCTACAATGCCATGGCCCTGCCCACGGGCAACAAGGCGGAGATGGCCGTGGGCTACAGCACCCTTTACGGAGATATGAACGGCGGGCTGGCCGTACTGGGGGATGTGTCCAAAACCCGGGTATGGGATCTCGCCCGCCGCATCAACGAAAGGGCGGGCTTTGCCCGGATTCCCGAACGTATCATCGAAAAAGCGCCCAGCGCGGAGCTGAAGCCGGATCAGAAGGATCAGGATGACCTGCCCCCCTATGAGGCGGTGGATGCCATTGTGGCCCTGCATGTGGAAGAATGTGAGGACGCGGAAGCCATCATCGGCAGGGGGTATCCCGAGGCCTTTGTGCGGGATGTGATCCGCAGGATTCAGTACAACGAGTACAAGCGCCAGCAGGCGGCACCTGTGATCCGCATCACATCCAAGGCCTTTGGCTATGGCAGGCGCTATCCCATGGCCTGTCGGTATTCCTGGTGACCTTGACGCTCTTTGCATTGAGCGGGTTCCGGCAGATCGTGCAGCCGAACCTGGATTCGCGGGCTGCCTTCGGTATATGTGGAGCTGGAAACCGATTTTGCCAAAAGCCAAGTAGAATCCCAGGTGCGTAGACCTGTGAGGATGTCAATGGGAAGAGCCGTTAAAAAACCAAATGGTTTTTATTCTGAACGGCTATGTATTATGGTTTCCTGCTGCCTCCTGCCGAAAGCGAGACCCAGCTTGCGCATCCTGGCGCGGAGGGTACTCGGATGGATGTTCAGAAGTTCCGCAGCACCTCCCGCTCCCTCCACCTTGCCCCCCGTAGTCTCCAATGCAGCCCGAATGGCCCACCTCTGGGCGTCATCCAGGGGCATCACTCCCGCTGACACCGGATGCGCCAAAGGGGAAGGCCCCTGCCTTTTTTTATGCCCGACTTCATCGAATCGGAGCCATTCCCCCTGCCGGAGAATCAACTCCCGCTCCACCACGTTCTGAAGCTCCCGGACATTCCCCGGCCAGTTATATTGCATGAGCCGATCCAGAGCTCCAGGCATCAGTCCTTCTGGTCGAACGACCTTCAGATCCCGGCTTTTATGCTCCAGAAAAAAATGGAGCAGCGCCGGGATATCCTCTTTTCGATCCCGAAGGGGCGGAATCCGGATGGGGAAAACATTGAGTCGAAACCAGAGGTCTTTTCTGAAGCGTTCTTGATCCACCATGGCCTGAAGATCCCGATGGGTGGCGGAGATCACCCGGACATCCACAGCAACGGGGTGGTTCCCTCCGACGCGTTCGATCTCCCGGTTCTGGAGTACGCGGAGGAGTCGGATCTGGGCCTGGGGAGGAAGCTCGCCCACTTCGTCCAGAAAAATGGTTCCGCCGTGGGCCCGCTCAAACCGCCCCCTGTGGCGCTCCGTTGCGCCGGTAAAGGCACCTTTTTCGTGGCCGAAGAGTTCGGAATCCATGAGGGATTCCGGGATAGCGCCGCAATTCACCTTGATGAAGGGGCCGTCTTTCCGGCTGGAAATGCTGTGGATGGCGTTGGCAATCACTTCCTTTCCCACTCCTGTTTCTCCCAGAAGGAGAACCGGGGAATGGGTCGAGGCCACCTGTCGGACCAGCTGCATCACAGGCCGGAGTCCGAAGTCCGCTCCGATGATGGTATCCCCAGAAAGATGGCGGAGCTGCTGCTGGAGGAAGCGGTTGTCGTCTTTGAGCATTTCCTTGAGCCGCAGCACCTCCTGATGCTGGATGCAGTTGGCCATGGCAATGGCGCAGGGCTCATGGAGCAGGGTGAGAAGGCGGGCATGTTCATCCCCGTACCGGTGTTTTCCTCTGGCGTGAATAATGATAAGTCCCAGCCACTTATCGTCCAGTGCCAGGTCCATGGCAAGGAGGGAGACGTTAAAATCGTCCCCCCAGACCTTGCGGTAAGCCAACAGATAAAGAGGGTTGGCGCTATGAAGATCGTTGATGCGTTCAATTCCCGGCTCTCCTTTGAGCATATCGAGGAATGCCTGCCACAGGTCTTCGGGGAAGGGGATGAGCCGGGATCGGGCTTGCAGGCTCGCAAGACCCGCAAAGGCGTAACTTCTCCATAGATTCTGATCCGCATCATAAACGGAGACGGAAACAGCGTCGGCTGGCATATACTCCTGGATAAAATTAAGAAATCGAGCCAGACCGATGTCCAGATCCAGGCTTCCGCAGATCCGTGAGGTGGCTTGACGGAAAAAGAGATTTTCATTGCTCAGATACTGGGCTGGGGTACTCATATCTGTATCCGTTAAATGTGATAGTTTTTTAAATATAACAGTTTTCCCTGCCATATGGTGAAGATTCTGCCAGTCTCCCCGTTTTTTTTCCAGCAAAAAGCAGAGAATTTCAGGTGTACATGGTGTGGCATGATTTTGGCCTATACGCTTCTTGCCAGGGAGAGAACGGGCCATCTGGGAAAAAGCGGACATGAAACGGATCCCTCTTTTACCCAGAGCGGGGAGGTGGGGATAGATCGTCTTTAGCCCTCAGGCCCTGAACGGCCTGAGATCGCAGGGATTGCCTGATCTTCCTTTGGCAAGCCTGTTGCTGGTCTAGCTTGGTTCCTTCATTTTATCCATCTGGAGTACTTCATGCCCATCCACCCATTCCGCATCTTTTTTGTCATCAGCATTCTTCTGCTTGGTGTCTGGGGCTGTTCCCGTCCCCAGGCGGACTCCTCATCCGAGATGCCACCCCGTCCGGTAAAAACCCGGCTGATCCGGTTCGAGTCCGCCACAGAAACCCGGCACTACCCCGGTGTGGTGGCACCGGCAACGGAAACCCGCCTTGCTTTCCGTGTAGGGGGCCCTCTTATCCGCTTTGATGTGAAAATCGGTCAGCAGATGCGTAAAGGGGATTTGATCGCAGAACTCGATCCCCGAGACTATCGTATCCAGGTCCGTCGACTGGAAGCAAACCTTGCCGAAGCCAGGGCCTTTCTCAGGGCCATGAAGGCCGGTGATCGGCCCGAGGACATCGCAAGCCTTGCTGCAGAGCATAACGCCGTATTGTCCCGGCTCAACGAAGCCCAACGGACCTATGAGCGCTACGAAAGACTCCACGAAGCCCATGCCGTGGCGAGGGCTACCCTCGATCATGTCCTCACGGCCTATGATACGGCGAAGGCTGCTGCCGAGGCTTCGGAAAAGGCCCTGGAAAAAGCAAGAAAAGGAGCCAGAGCCGAAGACATTGAGGCCATGGAGGCCCGAATCTTGGGGATCGCCACCGAATTGTCCGACGCACGAAACCGCCTGGGAGATACCCGACTGAGCGCTCCCTTTGACGGTGTTGTTTATCAGAAATTCGTGAAAAATTTCGATACGGTGGGCAGCGGAGAGCCCATTGCCAGCTTCTTTGATTCAGCCCATCCCGAAGTCTCCATTCGGGTTCCTGAGTCGGTCATTGCCCGTCTGGACCGGATTCGTTCTGTCGTCTGCACCCTGAATCTCTTCCCGGATCAGAATTTTACCGGAGAAATCAAGGAGATCGGAATCCGCACGGAAGCGGCCAATCAGAGCTATCCCATAATCGTTTCCCTTACTGTTCCGGAAGGGATTGACGTGCATCCGGGAATGGCTGCCACCGTTTCCCTCACCTTCGACCTCGACACAGGGGAAGAGAGCCTCTTTCTCCCCCTTGCGGCCATCACAACAGATGCGGAAAAAGGCTCCAGAGTTTTCATCCTGGATCCCAAAACGCATAGGATTCACACGACCTCTGTGACGACCGGTGTGGTTCGGGACGATCAGATCCGAATCCTGCAGGGCCTTCGGCAAGGAGATGAGGTTGTCACCGCTGGCGCACGTTTTCTTCGCACCGGGCAGGAGGTGCGCAGGCTGTCTCAGGAAAAATTGGTAATTCAGTAGCTCGCAGGGTCTGTGTTTATAAGAATCTGAAAAAATTTATTATTTTCATGACGAAGACAAAGAATGCTGAACCTTGTGAAAAAGGAGAAGGCCTTCGTATGATGCAATTGACGCAATGGACCCTGAAAAACCGGACGGTCGCCTGGGTGATGACGATTCTCCTCATTGCAGGAGGCGTTAAAGCCTATCTCGGGCTGGGCCGTCTGGAATATCCGGCATTCACCATTAAAACCGCCCTTGTCATCACCGCCTATCCCGGCGCCACGGCTGAGGAAGTGGAAAAGGAGGTGACCCACCCCATTGAAACAGCGGTGCAACAGCTTTCGCAGATCAAGCAAGTGAAGTCCATCTCCCGGACCGGACTTTCCATCATTTTTGTGGATATCCAGGAGTCTTTTATGGGGCCGGATCTCCCCCAGATCTGGGATGAACTCCGGCGCAAGGTGGGGGATATCCAGCCCAGCCTCCCAGAAGGGGTCCTTCCTTCCCAGGTGAATGACGACTTCGGGGATGAGTACGGTATCTTCTTCGCCCTTACGGGAGAAGGATACTCCTTTAAGGAGCTGAAAGACTACGCGGATATCCTGAAGCGGGAGCTTCTTCTGGTGCGGGATGTGGCGAGAGTCGAAATCTGGGGGGATCAGCCCGAAGCGATCTACTTTGAGGTGGAGCGGAGCCGGATGGTCGAGATGGGAATTTCCATTGAGGACATCGCTGATCTCCTGAACCGCCAGCACCGGATTGTGGACGCAGGTACGTTTCAGAGTGGCAGAGAGGATCTTCGCATCCGCCCGACGGGGGGAATTCAGACCATTGAAGGGATGGGGAGCCTCCTTGTGAAAACCGATACGGATGGCAATCTGGTCCGATTATCGGACATTGCTGCCTTTAAACGCGCATACCAGGATCCGCCTCAGTGGATGATGCGTTATAACGGGTTCCCTGCCCTTGGTATCGGGGTTGCCATCATGGGTACGGGCAATGTTGTTGAGATGGGAAAGGCTGTCAAGGCCCGTATTGCGGAACTGGAGAGGGAGATGCCCTTGGGCATGGAGCTGGCCGCCATCGCGTATCAGGCAGATACCGTTTCTGAGGCTGTGGATGATTTTATCCTGAACCTGGTGGCGGCGGTGATGATCGTTGTGGGCGTTCTATGCCTTGCCATGGGATTGGCCTGCGGTATTCTCATTGGGGGGATTCTGCTTTTCACCATACTTGGCACCTTCATTCTGATGGATCTGACCGGGATAAGCCTCCAGCTCATTTCCCTTGGCGCCCTGATCCTGGCCCTGGGCATGCTGGTGGATAACGCCATTGTGGTCACTGAAGGAATTCTTGTCAAAATCCAGCGGGGCCTGGACCGGGAGCAGGCGGCCCTGGACACGGTCCGCCAGACCGCCTGGCCCCTTCTCGGGGCCACAGCGGTAGCCATCCTGGCCTTTGCCGCCATTGGCACATCCCAAGACGAAACCGGAGAATTCTGTGGATCCCTTTTTTATGTTCTGGCCTATTCCTTAGGAATATCCTGGCTCCTGGCTGTAACCCTGACGCCACTGTTCGCCGTTCGTTTTCTTAAGGTACCCGAAGCATCGGATGAGACGGATCCTTATGCTGGCCGATTTTTTGTTCGTTACCGGAATCTTCTTATGACGGCTCTCAGGAAACGCCACCTGACCGTAATCCTTCTTATGGGGCTTCTTTTTACGTCGGTCTGGGGTTTTGGATTTGTGGAAAAGGCTTTTTTTCCCGACTCCAGGCGGCCACAGTTCATGATTGATATCTGGCGGGCGGAAGGGGCCAGAATTGAGGAAACGGCAAGGGATCTTGATAAAATAACGACTTATCTTCACACCCTGGATCATGTGACGGACACGGCCACTTTTGTCGGGCAGGGCGCTCTTCGCTTCCTCCTCACCTATGATCCGGAAATGCCCAATCCGGCTTACGGCCAGGTATTGGTTACCGTGGACGATTATCGTGCGATCGATGGTCTGATAGGGGAAATGCGCACGTGGCTTACCCATGCCCTCCCGGATACGGAATCCAACGTGAAAAAATTTGTCATCGGTACGGGAAGCGGATCAAAGATTGTAGCGAGGTTCAGAGGTCCGGATGCCGCAATTCTCCGGCAATTGGGGGATCAGGCGAAAGAGATCATGGCCAAGGATCCCATTTCCTACTCCATTCGGGATGACTGGCGGCAACCCGTACCTGTTCTGATGCCCATGGTCGTTGACGCCAGCGCCAGGCGTCTCGGCCTCTCCCGACCGGAGATTGCCGATGCCCTTGCCGTGAGCGCCACAGGACTTCCCGTTGGCGTATATCGAGAAAAAGATCATTTGATCCCCATCCTGCTCCGGCTTCCGGAGGAAGAACGCCAGAACCCGAACACTCTTAAGGATGTCCAGATCCCGCATCCCGTGGCCCATGTATCCTTAGGGCATCTTGCCCCGGAAATACGCCTTGGATGGGAGGAGTCGGTAATCCATCGCAAAAACCGGGTCCGGACCCTCTCTGTGATCTGTGATCCTCTGGAAGGAAACGCCAGCGTTCTCTTTAACCGTATCCGTCCTGAAATCGAGCAGATCCCGTTGCCACCGGGCTACACTCTGGAGTGGGGCGGAGAGTACGAAGAGTCACGCGATGCCGAGGAAAGTATTTTCAGCATGATTCCTTTTTTCTTTCTGGGGATGGTGGTCATCGTGATTATGCTTTTCAACGCACTGCGCCAACCTGCCATCATCTTTCTCTGCGTGCCACTGGCTGTGATTGGTGTCACGGCAGGGCTGCTGATATTCAAGCAGGCCTTCGGATTCATGGCGCTTCTGGGCTTCCTCAGCCTGTCCGGGATGCTGATCAAGAACGCTGTGGTGCTTATTGATCAGATAGATCTCGAAATACGTGATGGAAAAGCCCCTTCAGAGGCCATCCTGGATGCATCGGTAAGCAGGCTCCGACCCGTGATCATGGCGGCCCTTACCACGGTATTGGGAATGATTCCCTTGGTTTTCGATCCATTTTATGCAGCCATGAGCGTTACCATCATGGGCGGACTCACCTTTGGGACCGTGCTGACCCTCATCGTGGTTCCGGTACTTTATGCGTATTTCTTTCGGATCGAAACCCGGAAAAACCATATTTCCCGCGGGAACGACTGGCTGACTTCGGAAGTGGAGGGGCCTGACGTCCCGGAAATGGCGCACATCAGGACGAATCGATAGGGAGGTTCGTGTGAAAACCACGCACATCATATTTTTTTACCTGGTTTTTCTGCCGGGTTTGGTTTTGGGCGCACCTATGGAAAAGATCCTCACCATTGATGAGCTGATCTTTCGAGCCATGACCGTCAGCGATAGGGTTATGGCAGCAGAAGCCGAGCTGGCCGCTGCCAGTGCAGGCCACAAGAGCGCCCGGGCTGATTTTTTTCCCAAAGTGGATGCTGTCTACAGCGTTACGCACCTGTCCGAAGACCCGGTCTCCAAAATGGGGGGAACGCAAATGCCGGTGGGCCACGACACCACCCACACCTGGGCTGTTGCCGTGACCCAGCCCCTTTTTACCGGATTTTCCCTATCTGCCATTGGAAAAATTGCAGAACTTGATGTGGGTATGCGCAAACAGGAAGGGATTCGAACCCGTCAGACTGTGGTCCGTGATGTGAAAAATTTCGCTTATGCCGTTCTTCTGGCGGAAAAACTCCGCAAGGTTGCCCAAGCCGAGGTGGCGGCTCTGCGGGCCCATGAAGAAGATGCGAAGCAGTTTTACAAGGAGGGACTGATTCCTCTGAATGATGTTCTGAAGAGTCAGGTGGCGCTGGCTGAGGCCATGCAGAAAGAGGAACGAGCCAAGGCGGATCTCAAGCTGGCCAGAATACGGCTGGGTCTTATGCTCAAGCTGCCCGACTCGGATGCCATCCGGATCCAGGATCCCGGAGCAATTGACATCCCATTTTCACAATGTCCTGATTTGATGGATCAAGCCCTCGTCTCCCGACCGGAGCTTGCCATGCGTCGTATGGGACGGGAGCAGTTCACCGAATCCGTAAACGTGGCGAAGAGTCGTTTTTATCCCCAGGTGAATCTCGTGGCCGCTTATGAGGAGACCGGTGAAGAACCCGGAGTCAGGCGTAACGACTACGCCAATCGCTACAACTCCAGGGTGGGGATTCATGCCAGCTGGAATTTTTTTGAATGGGGGAAGACCCGATACGACATGGAAAAGGCAAGGCAGATCCGGGCTGCGGAAGAGGCTCGCATCCGTCAGGAAGAAGACAGGATCCGTTTAGAGGTCCGGGAGGCCTACCTTGATCTTACCGTGTCGAAAGCCAATATCCGTACAGCAAAAGAGGCCCTGACCCAGGCGCGGGAAAACTGGCGGATCACGGAACTCCAGTATCAGCAGCAATTGGCGACATCCACGGATGTTCTGAACGCAAGGGGCTTTCTCACCCAGGCCGATACCAACTATTTTCAGGCTTTCTACGGTCATCTCTCGGCTCTTGCAGAGTTGGACTATGCCCTGGGAGAAGGAAAAGAATAAGCCCTGCCTGGTTGCAGTCTGGGCCTGAGCGCTGAATAGTACGGACATTCGGGAAAAAAGCTTATAAAAAACAACCGTATGGCAGGAGGCGGTCAGGATTTTTCATAGACCGCTGCAAGGCCCGAGGCCCAGTCCCGGATACGGGTTCTTGCGTGACGGGGTTCAAGAACTTCCACCAGAGGCCCGAAACTCATGATCCAGCTGTAAACCCACTCGTCTTCGGGAAAGGGGAAAAAGCCCATGATGCTGCCGTCCGGCATGAAGTGCAGGCTGTCGGGATGGTAGTAATCCGTGATACGCCCCCTGGCTGAGGGGGAAAAGCGCAGGACAAAAAGGGTGGTGGGACGGGAGGTTTCTCCGGTTTCCAGTGTCTCCTCCCATGGGGGATGGACTTCCGGCAAAAAGACCTCGGAAAGGACTTCCGCCTCGATAATCCGGGTGACCTTGAAAAAACGCAAAGCCTTGCGAAGGCGGCAGAAGGCGTAGAGATACCAGCCCGCGCCTTTAAGGATCATGCTCAGGGGTTCAATACTCCGCTCCGTGACAGCGCCGTCCGGCGCGGCGTAACGGAGACGGATCACCCGGCTCGTTTCCACGGCCCGGTACACCTCCTGAAAAAGCCGTCGCCTGCCCGCATCCAGACCCCAGGGCGTGAAATCCATGATGAGGGGCCTGTGTTTTTTCAAAGGATCTCCCGGTGCCACCAGATTGCGCAGTTTTTCTTCCGTATGGCGGAGATGGCCGGGCTGCAGAAGGGTGTTGAGCCGCCCCACAAGGGAGAGAAGGGAAGCAAGTTCCTGGGGGGCGAAATAGTGCCTGTCCACGGTGCAGGTGTCGAGAATCCGGTAGCCGCCTTCCCTGCCCCTGTCCGCGTACACGGGAATGCCGGCAAGGGCGAGGGAGTCCATGTCCCGCTGTATGGTCCGGTGGGACACCTCGAAATGCGCGGCCAGCTCTCTGGCCGTGGCCCTCTTCCGGTTGATCAGGTACAGGACAATGGCAAGGAGGCGGTCGGTCTTCATCTATTTTCCATGCCAGCGCGCAAGGTTGGGCAGGGTGTTTTCCAGAAGCGCCCGGGCCTCACTGGCCGCCATGCCGGAATCCACCATGTGCGGCACGCAGACTTCAATCATCTCTTCCATGGTCACATTCTGGGTGAAAGCACCCTTCTGATAGCAGTAGGTGCAGAATTCCGATGTCAACGCGCCGTCCTTTTCCGTGCCTTTCAGCGGGTCTTCGGTGATGGGCATGCCGCAGCTCTGGCAGAATGTCGGGTTCATCATGGTGTTTCCTCCTTATCCGGTTTCGGGTTTTCTTTCATGAAAAAAGCGCTCAGCCCTTTTTCCGCCACCTTACACCCTCAATGCGACACCGTCCTGTCGTAATTAGAAATCTTCCGTAAAAAAAGCCTGTCTTATGAAAGAGACCAGTGCTGTCCAGCGTCATTGCAGCAACCCGCCCCAAAGCCGACAACGCGATTCCTGAGAGACACCCGATCCCCCGCCCCTTGAAAAATCCCTTTACTTTCCCTTCCGTCTTTGCCTATAGAAACCCCCGACAATTTAGACAGCTGGGGGAGCCCGAACGGGCTGAGAGGGATCTTGAAAGATCCGACCCTTGGAACCTGAAGCAGTTCGTACTGCCGTAGGGAAGCGATGAAAGATCCTTGAAAAGCACCCTTTTTTTAGGGTGCCTGGCGAGGAGGAAACTTCAGGGCTTGCCGCGGGCAGGCCTTTTTTGTTTCCTTATTTTTATTGAAGGAAACCCCTTTCAAGGCCGCCGCGCGCCCCTCTCCTCCAGGCCCCTTTCCATCCCCTTCTCCCCCCTGTCTCTTCCTCCCCTGAACCCTTAACGGGGAAAACCCCATGGAGAGACGCCATGCACATCCTTCTCAATGGCAAAGAGGCCCCCCTCAAAGCGGGGCTCCATCTGCTCGGCCTCCTTGAAGCCAGAAACCTTTCGCCGGACACCGTGGTGGTGGAGCTGAACGGCCTCATCATCGAAAAGGCCCGCTATGGCCAGACCCTTTTACAGGACAAAGACCAGGTGGAAATCCTGCGCTTTGTGGGAGGCGGATGACCATGGAAATTCCCGCACAGGATCCTGCTTTTTCAGAAAAAGATGCCCTCCTTCTGGGGGGGATTTCCCTCACAAGCCGCCTCTTTACGGGCACGGGCAAGTATGCCGCAGACAGCCTTATCCCCAAGGTGCTGGAGGCCTCGGGCAGCGAGGTCATCACCGTGGCCCTGAGGCGGGTGGATTTTGAGGCAAAGACGGACAACGTCATGCGCCACATTCCCCAAACCGTGCGCCTCCTGCCCAATACCTCGGGCGCCAGAACGGCAGAAGAGGCCGTGCGCATCGCCCGGCTGGCAAAGGCCATGGGCTGCGGCAACTGGATCAAGATCGAGGTGATCTCAGACAACAAATACCTCCTTCCCGACGGCTATGAAACGGCAAAAGCCACGGAAATTCTCGCTAAGGAAGACTTTGTGGTGCTCCCCTACGTGAATGCGGATCTGATGATTGCAAGAAGCCTTGTCTCCGCAGGTGCTGCTGCGGTCATGCCCCTTGGCGCGCCCATCGGCAGCAACCGGGGACTTCAGACAAAAGAAATGCTCCGCATCCTCATCGAGGAAATTCCCCTGCCCATCATCGTGGATGCGGGCATCGGCAAGCCCTCCCAGGCCTGTGAGGCCATGGAAATGGGCGCTGCGGCCTGCCTTGTGAACACGGCCATTGCAGGGGCCGCCGATCCCGTGGCCATGGCAAAAGCCTTTGGCGAAGCCGTGCGTGCGGGAAGACGGGCCTTTCTTGCGGGCGAGGCCCCGGTTTCCGATGGCAGGGCCTCGGCCTCTTCGCCCCTTACGGGCTTTCTTTTCGAAAAATGAAAGGAGGGCTGCATGGGATTCCATGACCTGCTCTGCGCCTTTGATCCGAAAAGCCTTTCCGAAAAAACCGCAGCTTTCACCGAAAGGGAGGTGACGCGGGCCCTTTCCGGGGAAAGCTGCGACCGGGAAGGCTTTCTTGCCCTGCTCTCTCCTGCGGCAAGGCCCTTTCTTGAGACCATGGCCGTGAAGGCAAGGGAGATTTCCTTAAGAAACTTCGGAAGAACCCTCCAGCTTTTCACGCCCATGTACCTTTCCAACTTCTGCACCAACGGCTGTGTGTACTGCGGCTTCGGGTGCAAAAACGCCATTCCCCGAAAGCAGCTTTCCATGGCGGAGGTGGAAAAAGAAGCCACCCTCATCGCGGCCACAGGCCTGCGCCACATCCTCATTCTCACAGGGGATGCCCCGAAGATCGCCACACCGGAATACCTCGAAGCCTGCTGTCAGATCCTGAGGAAGCATTTCAGCTCCATCGCCATCGAGATCTACGCCATGGACACGCCCACCTACCGCCGCATGGTGGCCGCAGGGGTGGACGGCCTCACCCTCTATCAGGAAACCTACAACGAGGGCCTTTATGAAAGCCTCCATCCCTTCGGGCCCAAGCGGGATTTTCATTTCCGTCTGGACGCACCGGAGCGGGGCTGCATGGCGGGGATGCGCATGGTGAACGTGGGGGCTTTGCTGGGGCTGGACGACTGGCGGCAGGACAGCTTTTTCACCGGCCTGCACGCGGCCTGGCTTCAGGAGCGGTATCCGGAGGTGGAAATCAGCATTTCTTTACCCAGAATGCGGCCCCACGCGGGAAGCTATGCCCCGGCCTTTGAGGTGACGGACGCGGATTTTGTCCAGATCCTTCTGGCCTTACGCCTTTTTCTGCCCAGATGCGGCATTTCCGTTTCAACACGGGAGCGGGCGGAATTTCGCAACCACCTCATGCCCTTAGGGGTCACCCGCATGTCCGCAGGGGTGACCACGGCCGTGGGCGGGCACAGTGAAAAGGATTCGGGCACAGGCCAGTTCGATATTTCCGATGAGCGCTCCGTGGAGGAAATGGCTGCGGCCATCATCCGGAGGGGCTACCAGCCCGTGTATCAGGACTGGCGGGCCATCCCATGAGGCCATCGGAAAAAGGAGAATCCATGCGCCCCATGCCCGATACGGAAGAGGGTTCTGAAAAAGCGTTTCCGGAATCCCTCACCCCGGCCCTCTCCCAGAGGGAGAGGGAGAAAAAGGAGGCCGACTCCTTTGAAACCGGCCTCCGCACCCACCTGCCGCCGGAGCCCCTTGCCCGCCTGAAAAGGGCCTGTATCGGCATTGCCGGAGCCGGAGGGCTGGGTTCCAATGTGGCCCA
>NZ_JAVETM010000061.1:0-11939 GCF_034006065.1 Desulfobotulus sp.
GGGCATCCAGAGCACGGAACACGCTGTAACCCGCAAGATCCGTATCCCTCACGCTATCCCACTCCAGAACAATCTGGCCTGGCCTGGAAAACCCCCGAATCCCTTCGGGCCTTGCGGGCGGAATAAGATCCCGGCAGGGAAAATGCGCAGGCGGCGACATGAGGCTTTCCCTGCCATCCTCCCACAGGGCGGTGATGGAATAAAAATAGTCCGTGTCATAGCTGAGGTTGCCATCTTTAAAAGCCGTATCTTCCAGAGGGCTGTCCGTAAGGCGGATAAAGGCTCCGTCTGGCCTTAAGCCTCGGAACACATGGAAACGAAGACCTGGAGCATCGGAGACCCAGGAAAGCCCCGCTTCCCGGTCCAGGGCTTCGATGGATACCGCAGCAGGCGGAGCCGGTCTTCGTGCCGCATCCCGGACGGCAAAGGCAGGAGGGGACAAAGGGCTCTCATCCCCGAAGGTGTCAATCCCCGCAACCTTGTAATAATAGACCTTATCCGCCTCAAGCTCCGTATCCGAATAAAAATAGGGCGGTGTGACCCGCTGACGGGCTTCGTTGATTTCATAGTTTACCCCCACAGGCCTTTGGGTAATCCGCTCATAGGGGCCCTCTTCCCCCGTAGCCCGGTAAATATGAAAGACACCGTAAGCATCATAACCAGTCCACTTAAGGGCCGTTCCCCAGGCATAGCGTACGGCTTCTGCATGGGGAATGTTCATCGGCGCAGGCACCCGGCTGTCCACCAGGGTACGGACTGTGGCAACAGGCCTGCCATCCCGTTTCGCCTCCAGGGTATAGAGATAACGACCCGGTTCGGAAATTCCCCTGTCTGTATGGGTGATTCCCAGGATCTCCATGAGATCCTTTCGGCTTTCCGCAAGGTAAAACAGCATGCCCTTACGGTTTTCCTCTTCCGCCAGCACCCTCAGCTTCTCAAAATCCGTCTGGTAGAGGGACTGGGGCCAGAGCAGAGGGGTCAGCTCCTTTGCCACATCTTCCCCGAACAGGCCTTCCACCTCGCTTCGGGTTTTCATGCGAAAAGTCCCCAGCGCCACAGCCTCCCCAAGCCCGCCTGCATCCAGAACCCTCTGGCGGGTCAGGTTGTAGTGATAGTCCAGCCCCTTGTCTTTCGGAACCCACTTCAGCCGGACACCGGAAGCATCCACCTTGGACATGAAAATCAGTTCCATCTCCTGCTGCACGGAGGCAAAGGCCCCAAGACTCATGAAAAAGAAAAAAAGAATGGGATACACACTGCTTTTCCGTATTTTCACTGGGCAATCACTCCATGATGGTAGTCATAGTGGTAAATGGCGAAATAGGGTGCGGAAAAAATCGTCTGTGCAGGCGTACAATGAATCCCCGTATAATGATTTCCATTGCAGGACTGGGGGATATGGTCAATCACATCCCGCTTATACGTCAACGTCCAGTTAAAGATACTCTCCCCCTGAACACGGGTATCATAGGTTCCGTCCGCACCTGCAACGGTTCTCACGGCCTGCATCCGAACCACAGCCTTATGATAGTCATGGTCATACTGAAAGCTGTGGTTCTGGGTACCTGCATACACTATTTTCTCCTTTGGAATCAGAATCAGATGCTTTGTGGCCGTGGGCGCACTGATCACCTCATAATCCCGTCTTCCCAGACGAAGGGTGAGAAGGCTGTTCTGAATGGAGGGATAATTCCCCTTTTTCTGAATTTCAAAACTAAGCCCTGTGCCATCCCAGTTCAGGGGAGCTGTGGTTTCAAAGGTGAAAATCAGATCCCCCGGAGCCCCGTGGGAGGAAACGGGAACGGGTCTGGGGTTCGTCATAAGCCAGAGTTCATACTCCAGAAGAGCCGCCGGGCAGTAGGCCATGAGAGCATCAAAGGAAAGGGCCTGATTGCGGGGACAGCTTCCGTATCCGGAAGAATGGTATTTCCAGTCGATGGCCGAACGTTTCTGCTGATGGGCCTCATTCCAGAAAATCAGCTCCGTTTCCACCTGCCCCCCCCATGCGCTGCCCGAAAGGTGCATGGACACATGCAGGGGATTGATGTCTCCCACCTCCGGTGTCCAGTTGTAAAAATCATCTGCGGTGAGATTCTGGGCATCCTGGGATTCCTGGATCACCTGGGCATTGGAAAGGGCCTGGGCACTCACCTCAAAGGGACTGCGGTAAATGCGTCTGCCCTCCGCATCCAGCACCTCAATGGCATAGGCCCCGCTGCGATACCGGGAATAGCGGTAAGCCGCCCCGGCTGCTGCGGACTGCTGGGGACTCAGACCTGCCTGGGAAGGCTGGGTCGCACTGAGAGGGCCTCCTGTGGTCAGGGTATAGCCCCCGCCCGTGGCAAGGCTGTAGGGAGAGGACGCTCCGGAAGGCCCGGATCCGCCGCCTGAGCTCGCTGCACTGGAACCAGCACTTCCCATCGCAGCACCTGTCCCAAGGTTTCGCGCCTGATCCGAGCAATCCTGCCGCCAGCATTCCTCTCCTGTGAAGGGATTGTGCTCATGGCCCATGATCACCAGGGCGGGTCTCACCTCTCCGGTCATCTCATCCCTGAAATACATCTGCCCCGTGAGGGGTGCCGTCGGCTTGACAAATTTCACCCACTGCTGGGTGGCGGCAATGGTATTTGCCGTTGTCAGCCCCTGAAGCCAGGCCTCCGGCCCCACAACACTCTCTCCTGTGGCATCCACCACATAATGCCGGTTGGTGGTGGCAAAGGTCTGGCCCGAAGCCGGAACCCTGTAGTAAATCCGCACCTCCGTATCCGGGAAGACCACCTCATCCGAAGGACCGGGATACACCTTTTCAATGATCTCTCTGGCTCCGGAAAGACTGGGGGCATCCACTGTGGTGAAGTTTGCCACCCGAATCCCCTCATCATAGGCCACCCCGGCAAACACCTCGGCTGCGGACCTTCCCCGCCAGGGATCCTGGGGCCGTACACTGCCTTTCACTTCCAGAAGATGGGCGCGGGCATAGAGGGCATAGGCCGTCTTCCGGCCCAGTTCATCAAAACTGCGGATCTTGATGGTATCCTTATCGTCCACCCCGCCGATGGGCCTTGGAATATCCTGTCCTGTGGCCTTGTTGCGCAGGGCCAGGGCATTGACCCCGTCGGTTCCGCTGCCCATGTCAATATAGTCCGCAAAGCCTGTGACGGCTCCGGACCTGTAGGAAGGATTGTTCCGCACATCGAGAAGCCGGAGCATGTACCTTTTCCCGTTATCGAGAATGAAAATCTCATCCACGGGCAGGGTGGTGCTCAGCTCAAAGGCCATGCTTCTCGGAATATCCGTAGCCCCCTCCGAAGGCAGGAGATTGCCCACCAGGGGAAACCGGGTGGGATCGTCAATTTCCGCACTGTCCGGCTTTTCCGGAATCCAGAAAGTCATGCGGTAGGTGCCGGAAACAAGACCCGCACAAAAGGAATACCGGAACTTGGCCTTGATCCGCATGTAGGTGGGGTTGGGGGTTCTGAACTTCATCTCCAGAGAAGCATAGGCCTCGATGATGGCATACCGCTCTCCAAAAGCCTTCACCCCGGCCTCAATGCCGATCCACACCCTTCCTTCGGCATCCACATAAAAGGGCCGGATGCTGGCCACAAAGTCCATGGCCACACCCCCATAGAGTCTGCCGTAAAAGCAGGCCGCAGAGGCGGAAAGGTCAAAGCTCTGGCTGAAGCCAAACTTCATGCCATTGCTGTCCATCATGAGATAGCCGTCTCCGGTGAAAAACCCGGCAATGGCCTTTACGGATACGGGGTTTTCCTTGGTGCCGATATAGATATGCCAGTCTCTGGATGTGGGGCCGAACTGTATGCTGCAATTGGCCCGTACATCGAGAATATCGAGGCTCGCCTCATCAATGAGAAACTTGGCATTGCCCACAAGGGAAAAGTAGGGCTGGGACACACCGATGGTGATGGTGGCCCGCAGGTAGCGTTTTTCCGTGGTTCCCAGATTCTCTTTCAGAAAATAGGTGTCTCCGGAAAAAAGGATGGGGGCTCCGGGCTGAAGGGTGAGCATCATGTCCCCGTGCCAGGTGTAGCCCATATCCCCCGCTGTCCCCAGAGTGAGGCCCGCCTGACAGACAAAGGGCACACTGGCATCCGGTATAAAGCTCACCTGTCCGCCGCTGCTCACGGCCTTCATGTGATAGGCCACCCCACCGTTAAAGGCATAGATACTGAGGGGTATGGGGGAAAGGGGGATGGGTGCTCCCATGGAAGCGGAAAAACCCACCCGCCACCAGGTATAGGCGGGAGAGGCCTGGGTATTGCGGCCAAGTTCCATCTCCGCCGCTCCGCTCATGACACCGGCAATGGAAAGATTGGCATCTGCTGCAAAACGGCTGGCAGCTCCGTCCCATTCCAGCCCGCCGCCAATGCGCACCCCATACTGGTTGTAGGTCAGGGCAATGCGGTTGATGGAAAAACTACTGGGTGAGGCCGTGATGGTCACAGCCCCCCGGGCCAGATCCCCCAGCTCCGCACTGCCGCTGATGGTGGTGGAAATGCTTGAGGAAGAAAGGGTAAGGCCCAGATCCGTGATGGCGACCGTGAGGGGCCCCATGGGAAGCTTCATGTTGTCCGGCTGCTGCCGCAGGGTGAGGCCTGAAAAATCCACGGCATCCTTAGAGATACGCAGGGCATTGAGCCTTACGGTCTCCATATCCTTCAGCATGGTGTGGGTGAACTGCACTTCCGGATACATGGAAAGGGAAAGGCCCGCTTCCTTTGAATAGGACGCACTGAGATCCTGAATGTTGAGGATGGCCAGTTCCTGAAAACGGGTAATGGGCGGAATGCTGGCGTTGGTGGCAAGGCGGAGACTGTCCAGACCGGATGCGGACAGAATGCCTTCCATGGCAAATTCCAGGTTGAAAAACCGCTCCAGATTCAGATCCAGACCAAGACTTCCCGCAGCAACCCGGTTCTGGTCCAGACGCAGGCTGAAGGTTTTAAGACGGCCCCCATAGCCCTGGGTGCTCAGTGTCAGGGGCGTATTCAGGGAAAATTCTCCGGAAAGGCCCGTACTGTCCACCCGCATTCCGCTTCCTCCGACCCGAACTTCCGTATCCAGGACGTTCATGGAAAGGGAAAGGGCATCGAGGGTCAGTTGTACCCCGCTGGCCCCCAGAAGAATGCGTCCCTGAAGATCCTTAAGTCCCAGATCCGGCATACCGGGAAGGGAGGCTTCCGGCAGGGTGAACCGCAGAGCGCCTTCGGCAAAGAGCAGGGCCGGTCTCGCCGCTTCCTCCAGGGTGGCAAAGAGCCTTCCCGTATCAAGGCTGCCGGAAAGATCCGTCAACGAAACCTTGGAAAGTCCGGGTCTGGACCAGTCAATGGAAAGGACGATGCCTGACAGCAGAATATCCACCCCGAGGGTTTCCAGAATGCCAATGCGGACAGGACTGTCCCAGTCTGCCCCAAGGCGGGTGATGCCGGAAAAGCCTTCCAGACCCATCTGAAGGTCTGTCACCTCCAGGGTGGGCAGTTCCAGACCACCGAAAAGGGGCGGCAGATCAACGGCACCGCTCACCAGCATCCCCTGGGGAGAAAAGCCCAGCCGCCGCACAGCCATGACCATGGCCTGGGCTTCCGTAAGGGGGGCTGAAAGATCAAAGGCCGTATCCAGGGCAATGAGGCCACCCGTCACCCGTTTTGCGGCCGCATCCACCACAAGATCCGCAAAATCCACGGCCACCTTCAGATAACCCGCCTCATCCTTCAGAAAGGCGGGGAGCCTGGGCATGGGCTGATCCGACACCACTACACCAGAGCCGGTCAGTCTGCCCTCGCTGTACTGGGCATCGGTGAGCAGGCGGAAGGGGCCGATCTGAAATTCTCCGGCAAAATTCATGTCCAGAAGCCGGAAAGTGCCGTCACTGTAAAACTGGGCCGTGGCCTGGGCCTCGGTATCCGCATTCTGGGCCTGAAGGGCCATGGCCCCCTGAAAGCCCACCCAGAAACGGGAGCCTTCTGCGCCAAGACCCCATTGTTTCAGAAGCAGATCCACATCCTGGATCCTTGCCATGGCCGCAGGGCTTAAGGCATGCCAGCCTGCAAGACCTTTTCCAAAGGAAAGGGCATCCTTATAAATCTGAAGTCCCCGCAAGGCCATGGGACGGGCCGCAGCCGCCACTTTTTCCCCTGCGGCCTCAGCCTGATCCCGGCCTTCAGCGCCAAGGCCAGCGACGGTGGATGCGGCCGTATCCCGCAGATCCTCCCCGCTTACGGAGGTGAAGGACTGAAGCATGGGATGGGTAAGGGTAAGGTCACAGTCCAGATCCACAAAAAGACCTTTTTCGTTAAACCCTGTGGCAATGCGCTGTAAATCAAGATCCGCAAAGCCTTCCAGGGAAACACGGGTCTGCATCCGATCCAGATTCACCCTCAGGCGGTCTAAGCCAAAGCCGTTGAAATCCGCATCCACGGCAAGGGCAATGCCACCAAATTTTTCAAGAATCAGGGAACCGGAAAGCCCCAGATCCAGCACATTGTCTGCCAAAGAAAGGGCAATGCGCTCCGGCAGCAGGGGAAAACCTTCCAGGGGCAGCTGTTTCAGGCCTTCGGTAAGAAGAATCTCCGCCTGGGTGGAAATACCGGAACGGCTGATGACCAGAGGGGTTTCGTCGGGAATGGGAATCTCAAAGGGTTCGCTGAACCCCGGAATGCGGAGCACACCGGAAAGAGTCAGACTGGGAGACAGGCCCGGCCTCAGGGTGCCGCCGGGGTTTTCAAGGGTCACCTCCGTTCCCGGTATCACAAAACGCCGGGCTTCAGCCTGAACTTGGCCCGCCCCTTCCCGTACCCGGCCCGCAGCCCCTTTGAGGGAGGCACTCCCTGGGGCTTCCGGGACCATCCCCGCAAGGCTACCCCAACTGAAAGCCTCATTCTGAAAGCCCAGAGGAAAGGAAAGGCCCCCATAAGCACTACCCAGGGCCAGCCCTGCGTCTAAATCAGAAAGGGAAAACTGTCCTGCTCCCGTATCCACATGAAAGGCAAAGGAACGCAAGGTAAGGGTGATGTCCTGGGGACTGTCAAAGAGCGTCCACACCAAAGGAGTCTCCGGCGCCACATTGCCGCTGGCGCTGAAACCATTTTCGCCCAGGGAAAGACCATGAAAAGCAATGGCTTCCATGCCGGGAAACCCCTTAAGCCGGACGCTGGCATCGGCCAGGGCCGCATGCGGCGACACATGCAGGGCCTTCAGTTCAATGCTGGCAAGGGGCAGGGAAATCTCCAGTCCTTCGGGCAGAGGCAGATCAATGACTCCGGAAAGGATTTTTCCGCCTGCGGCCTCCAGATTGGTGAACAACACATCCAGTTGCAGGCGGTCTTCGGCATTTTTCAGAAGATCAGGAAGGGAAGGAATGGGCACTTTGGAAATCAGGGTTCCCCTGCCGCTGATGCGCCCTCCGGAAAGGCTGGCATCCGTATGCAGGATGAAGGCTCCCATTTCAAGGGAGGCATTGGCGGCAAAGTCCATCACCTCAAAGCGGCCATCCAGATAAAACTGGGCCGTAGCCTTTGCCTGGGAGGAAAAGGCGGGCTGCTGGACGGTGGCACTGCCCTTCAGTCCGGCCCAGAGCACGCCCCCTGCCACCCCCAGCCCCCAGGATTCCGCAGACAGGGAAAAACCATCCAGACTGGCCTTCATGGGGGTGGAAAAGTTCTGCCACCCCGCACTGGCTGTGGGAAGTTCCAGGCGATCCTTAAAAATCCTTAAATTGGAAAAAACAAAATCCCGACCTGCGGAAGCCAGCTGCCGTCCCTTCCCCTCGGCCTGCCCCAGAGCCTCCCGCCCTTTCTGCCCTGCTTTGCCAAGGCCCGTTCTGGCCTCCTGCTTCAGATCTCCCGCATCCTTCCTCAGATCCGTGAGGTTCTGGCCCTGAAGCCCACCCCCAAGCCGGTTAAAATAGGCAGCCCCTTCTTTGGAAAGATCCCGGTTTGTATCCGCCACAAGCTGTTTCAGGCCCGGATGGGTGACTTCCAGAAAACCATCCAGATCAATGGACACCCCATTGCGTCCCCCAAGGGTCAGACGGGTTTTTTCCAGATGGAGAGTGGCAAAACCGGGAATGGGCAGCACAAAGGGACCTGCCTGGGTCTCAAGATTGTGAAGCCCCGTATCCCGGATGTCTGCGCGGATATCGAGGCTGGCATTGCGAAGAGCCTCCAGGGTAAGGCCTGCGGTGAGGGTTCCGGAAACCCGGTTGTTCCGGATGGTAAGGGAAAGGCTTTTGACCCTTGCGGCAAAGCCTCCCAGATCAAAGCCCGTATCCAGTTTGTCCAGTGAAATCCGGCCCTGGGTGGAAAGACCCGAGGCCGTAAGGCGCAGGGCCGAAGGCCCTTCCAGATTCAGCTCCAGGGCGCTGTCCAGTACGGGAATCTGCATACGGCCTGAAAGCACAATACCTTTCAGACCTTTTTCAATGCTGCCGCCCAGATCGGAAATTTTCACAGCCGTACCCGGAAGGGTAAGGCGGCCTGCAGCCTCTCCTGCCTCCTTGCCCCAGCGCCAGATGCCATTTCCATAGGCCACCTTCTGCGCGGAAAGATCGCCAAAGGTTTCGGAAAAGACCAGGGAAGCGTCCACGTCAGAAAGGGCCAGACGTTTTTTCTGGGTATCAAAGTCGAGAGCCAGGGCCTTCAGCATCAGGCTTGCCCCGTACTCTCCTGTAATAAGGGGGATCTTCTGGGGACTCCGGGCCCTGTAGGCAATGCGGCCTGCCATGCCCTGGGGGGTAAAGGTCAGATCCCGGAAAGGAAGGGTGGGGATGGAAACTCCGTCCAGACTGAGGCCCAGGGCTCCTGTCATTTTGCCGCCTTCCGGGGTAAACTGCATGGAGCGGATACGGAAAAGAGCCCCTTCCATGGGGGAAACATTGAGATTCACCGAAGCGTCAATGCGGCCTGCCACAATGCGGCGCAGGGAAGGATCAGGCTTTAAGCCGGAAAAACTCACCTCCAGACCCGGTCTTTTCCCATTTTCGGAAGGAAGAAGGCTGTTGAGAAACCCCAGATCCAGAACACCGACACCCCGAAGGCCCTCTTCCCCGCTTTCCGCAATGCCCCGGAGGATAAAGGGCCCCATGGCCATTTCAAAATCCCGGACACCTTGCAAGACCTCTTCCGCCTGGGGGGTTCTCTCCACCACACGAACGCCAAAGGCATAGGTTTTCTCCAGTTCCGGTCTGAAACGAAACTCCCATTTCCCATGACCTGTCGCCGCCTGCCAGCTTCTTCCGCCGTCCAGGGTGATTTCCACACCAAGGCTTTCCACGGGCACTTTCCGGTTTTCACTTTCAAGAAGCCCCCGGAAAATCACCTCTCCGTTTCGCAAATCCTCGGGATAGAAAACAATCTCGTTACGATCCAGATCCTCAAAATGAGCATCATTGACCGTGACAGCATCAATATAGCCAAGCTCCATGCCCTCATAGGCGAAAGCCGCAAAGGGAAGGAAGAAAGCGGCAAGGAGAAGGGGAAAAAGGCGGCGGTACAGGAAAACCATGGTTCCTCCCTTGTTCTTTGAGGGATCAGGAGATGGGCAAAGGGGACGGGAGCTTCAAAAAAAACCGCTCCCCTGAAAAAAGCAGGAGCGGTTCATGGAGGGCTTTAAACATCAGAAACCGAAAAGATAGGAAATCTTGGCCACATGCTCCCGGGTGGCAAGTCCCTGTTCATTGTCATACTCCCGCCTGCCTGCGGAAATGCGAATGGCCTTGGAGCGATCACCTCCGGGGTGGTAGTTCCCCCGGACTTCATAGGCACGGTATTCATTGTCTTCGGCCCGATCCCGGTAGGTTTTACGGGTGGCCGCACTGAGGTCCGCAGACCAGTGGCTGCCTACGTCATAGCCCAGATCCACCCTGCCACCCAGAGCATTCTGATCTCCGGATTTTCTGTCAATCCGGTTGCCGTCCAGACGGAAGGTGGCCCGCCAGGTATGGTTTTCCCCAATCCGCTTGTTCCAGCCAAAGGTGCCCCGCAGGGTATGAATCTGCTGGTCCTCAGCACCTGTGGTTTTGTCCTCAATATCCGTGAAAATCCACCCCACCCCATAACGCCATCCCGCCTCTGTCCGGAACTGGGCTCCGATTTCCCCGATCCCCAGGGTCTGCTCAATCCCCCGTCCTTTGGTTTCTTTCACCTGGGTGCGGAAATTGAGGTCCATCCTTCGGGCCCATCTGGGTCGCCAGTCAAAGTCCAGCACTCCTTCATTGGTTTCCAGAGTTCCGGCAAGCTGTTTATCGAGATTGTCATGCCGGTTTTTCAGGGTCAGACGGGCTTTCAGCGCCGGAGAAATCATCCATGTGGCGTCACTTTCCACTCGCTCCGTATCCCTTGGCGCGCTGCCTGCCACAGGAGCAAACTTCGGCTCCACCCTTTCATAGAGAAAATTCATTCGTAAGGATCTGGGAATCGGGCTGGTAAGCAGACGCAGGCGCAGGGCACCCGACTCATTGGCCCCAAAGCCGTCCCGGGTATTTTCGTCCGACCGAGTAAAGGCCCCCTCCCCACGGGTCTGCATATAGCGGTTAAAACGCCAGTTCCACTGAAGTCCCGCTGTCACGGCTTCCGCAGGCGGGAGAGGATCAAGACCCGCCTGCCGGAAATCCCGGTTGGTATGATCCCGCACCGTGGATGCGGCAAAGGAAACTTCCTGACCCGGCCCGAATTTCCCTGTGGTTTCCAGGCCCGCCACATAACGATCCACGGAATCCCTGTTGTTGTCGCCATACAATTCATCCCAGCCCGCCTTCTGGATGCCGGTGATGGCGCTGATACTCCAGCCCTCCTGGCGACCGCGACCATACTCCACCTTGCTTCCCTTCAGGGCCGTGGACAGCACCATGGGATGATAGGAGGCCGCCACATCCCCAAGCTCCATCTGAACTTCATTGCGTCTGAAAAAAGCGTTCAGATAGAGAAGCCTTGCGTCCTGGCCGTCCACCTGCCGATCATTGGTACCCCGACCCCGGAGACTCACCCCCATGCTGCCGCCTTCCAGGGGACGGGTGGCGGACAGGGAAAGCTCCTGCCGGAAGCTTACGTCTTCGGTCAGGGTGGTGCCGGGATCGTTGGATTCCTTCCACTCCACGCTGGTTTCCGATCGACCACGGATACGCCAGACCGAAGTGGCGTCCTTTTCCGTGGAGGCCCAGAGAACCATGGGAAACGTCACTATGAAGAGTGCCAGCAGAATGGCTGTTTTTTTAGAAGTCATGGAGGACACTCCCCAATCTTAGTAGGGCGGTATACATGTATTGCTTTCCCAAAACCCTCCGTTCATTTCCACACAGTCAAATTCGTTTGTGCAGGCAGACAGATTCGAAGGAGAGCATCCCGTATCCACAGGTCTCGGAGGGGCCATATTGCACTTGTCATCGTACCAAAAAAGCCCCTTAGATCGACACGATTCTTCCTGGGTAAGACACTGAAAAGACTCCCATACCTTCCCTTCCTGAAGGCACTTCACCTCTTCGCTCAATGTATTGCATCTCCCACCGTACCAATACCCCTGTCCCATGGCGTCCTCACATTGGGCCTGGGAGGTACACAGATACAGGTGGTTGGCGTCACAAACCTCCACCACCTGGGCCTGGCTGTTGCAACGGCCCTCATACCAGAAACCTCCTGCAACAAAGGTGCAATCCTGAGGGTTAAGGCATGCGCCCAGGGCATAGGCCGAACAGGCAACCTCTGCAACAATTTCATCTTCAGGCACCTCAGGCTTCACGGGTGTATCTGGGGTCTGTGGATTCTGAACAGACCTCCGCATTTCCTCGCCTGCAATTCTTGGCACCTCATCCAGCCATTCCCGCAGGCTGGCACCAAAAAGGCTGTTACCCGCCAATTCCACCAGAAGATACTGCCCATCCACCTCATCAAAAAGAAAACGGGAAAATCCCTGCTGGGTCATCACAC